>JBOGFU010000087.1:0-7876 GCA_050743545.1 Acidimicrobiales bacterium
CTCGTGGACTATCTCATCCACGTGCGCCACCCGCGCCCCGGGCCGGTGCTCCTCCCGCCGGGCGTCACCGTCGCCGCCCCCGCGTCACCGCGCGTGCTGTCGCTCTCGCCGGGCTCGTCGGTCGCCCAGTCCTTCACCCCCACCGCCGACGCGCGCGACGTCGTGTTGACCGCGCCCACGTACGCGGGGTGGACCGCACCCGGGTTTTCCACGACCTCGCAGTTCGGCGTCACCGTCGCGTTCTCGCGCACGGCGACCGCGGCGACGGCGCCCGTCTCGGCCCGCTACGGCCCGTTCGGCCTCGTGAGGTCGTCGGACGTCCTCGGCGCGGTCCTGTTGGGGCTGGACCTCGCGGTCCTCGGCACTTACGCGACGCGGGCCGCGCGCCGCCGAGCCCGTGTGATCACGGCGTGACGTCGCGCGGCGAGGGCTAACGCGTCCCTCGAAGGTCGCGCGAGTGGGCGTGTACACCGGTTCACAAGGGGCCGCTGCGCTGGGTAGCGTTTCACTCGTCGCCCGTCGGTGACCTGGCTCCAGGCTGAGGAGATGATGTCCGGTTCGGTGGTCAACGTCAGTCGTCTCTCCAAGACGTACGGCAACCTGGCCGCGGTTGACGAGGTGTCGTTTCACGTCGACCGGGGCGAGATCTTCGCGCTGCTCGGACCCAACGGCGCGGGCAAGACGACGTCAATCGAGATCCTCGAGGGATTCGTGCGCCGCGACGGCGGCGACGTCGACGTGCTGGGGTTCGACCCCGGGAACCGCTCGACCCAGCGTCAACTGCGCAGCGGCATCGGCGTGGTCCTCCAGGAGCTGGCGGTCGAGCCCTACTTCACGGTGCGCCAGGTGCTCGAGCGCAACGCGGGCTACTACGCGGCGCCCCGGCCGGTCGACGAGGTCATCGAGCTCGTCGGGCTCCGCGACAAGGCCGACTCCAAGGTCAAGCGACTCTCGGGTGGCCAGCAGCGGCGCCTCGACATCGGACTGGGCATCGTCGGCAACCCCGAGCTGCTCTTCCTCGACGAGCCGACCACCGGTCTCGACCCCGCGGGGCGGCGCACGACGTGGGAGCTCGTGCGGGCCCTGTGCGCGGGCGGCACCACGGTGGTCCTCACCAGCCACTACATGGACGAGGTCGACGCGCTCGCCGGCCGCGTCGCGGTGCTGTCGCACGGTCGCGTCGTCGCCACCGGCGCGCCGTCGTCGCTGGGGGGTCGCGAGTTCGGGTCGGCGACGATTCGCTTCACGCTGCCCGACTCGGTGGCGGCCGCCGACCTCCCGGTGGCGCCGACCGACCTCAAGGGGTCCGACGTCGTCATCGTGACCGACGCCGAGGTCGAGGTCCTTGCCAGACTCACGTCGTGGGCCCTCGAGGGTCGCGTCGCGCTGGCCGGGCTGACCGTCTCGCGCCTCACCCTGGAGGACATCTACCTGGAGCTGACGCGAGAGACCGACGACGAGGGGGGTGGGTCGTGACCTCGACGCGGTCGCCGCGCCCGCGGCGCGGGGGAGGGTGGCGACTCGTCGCCCACCAGGTCAAGTACGAGCAGATGGCGTTTTGGTCCAATCGATTCGGTGCGGTCTTTACCGTGGGGTTCTCGATTGTGTTCCTCGTGTTCCTGGGCCTCAGCGCCGGGAACTCGCGCATCAGCTACCTGGGCAACATCCGCCTCGTCGTCTACTACGTGCCCGGCTTTGTCGCCTACGGGGTGATGGCCGCGTGCTTTTCCACCCTGTCGATCATCCTGGTGGTGCGCCGCGAGACCGGGCTCCTCAAGCGACTGCGCCTCAGCCCCCTTCCCACCTGGACGCTGCTGGCCGCGATCTTCGTGAGCACGATGATCGTCGCGCTCGTTCAGGTCGTCCTGCTCCTGCTGCTCGGTCGCTACGGCTACCACGTGAGCTTTCCCGCGTCGTGGGCCGCGCTCCTCGTCGCGCTCGGCGTGGGTATCGCGAGCTTCACCGCGATGGGGGTGGCGATGAGCACGATGATCCCCAACGAGGAGACCGCGGGGCCCGCCACCAGCGTCGTCTTCTTCGTGCTCCTCTTCCTGTCGGGTCTGTGGTTCCCGCTGCGCGCCAACTCCAGCCTGGCCAAGATCTCCAACTACTTCCCCGTGCGCCACTTCATCCTCGCGGTGGGCGCTCCCTTCGAGGCCAACGCCCACCGCTCGGCGTGGACGTGGCACGACCTGCTCGTGGTCGCGATATGGGGGACGGTGGCGACGGTGGTCGCCCTGCGTCGCTTCAAGTGGGCGCCGAACCGCGTTTAGGGGTGCTCGGACACGCGGTAGGTGACAGGATTCGAGGCATGGACCTTCGAGTCTTCGTCGAGCCACAGCAGGGGGCTACCTACGACCAGATCCTCACGCTGGCTCGCGTGGCCGAGGAGGAGGGGTTTGGGGGCTTCTTTCGCTCCGACCACTACTTAAAGATGGGGTCCGTGTCGGGCCTGCCGGGGCCGACCGACGCGTGGATCACGCTGGCCGGGTTGGCGCGCGACACGACCCGGATCCGCCTCGGGACGCTGCTCACCGCGGCGACGTTCCGTCACCCCAGTCCCCTGGCGATCGCCGTCGCCGAGGTTGACGCGATGAGCGCGGGGCGCGTCGAGCTCGGCCTGGGTGCGGGGTGGTACGAGCAGGAGCACGACGCCTACGGAGTCCCCTTCCCCGCACTCGCGGAGCGATTCGAGAGGTTGGAAGAGCAGCTCGCCATCATCACGGGGCTCTGGGCGACGTCGGTGGGATCGACGTTCAACTTCTCCGGCGAGCACTACTCGCTGAGCGAGAGCCCCGCGCTCCCCAAGCCCGTCCAGTCCCCTCGACCGCCGATCATCATCGGCGGTCACGGCCGAAGGGTGACCCCGCGACTCGCCGCCACCTACGCCGACGAGTTCAACGTCCCCTTCGCGCCCTTCGACGTCTGCCAGTCGCAGTACGACCTCGTCGACGCCGCGTGCGAGGTGTCGGGTCGTGACCCCGCGAGCCTCGTGCGGTCAGCGGCGCAGGTGGTCTGCTGCGGCCGCGACGACGCGGAGGTCGCTCGCCGGGCGTCACGCATCGGACGCGACGCGGCCGAGCTGGCCGACAGCGGCCTGGCGGGGACGCCCGCGCAGGTGGTGGAGAAGGCCCGGATGCTCCAGTCCACCGGGGCGACGCGGCTCTACCTCCAGGTCCTCGACATCGACGACCTCGACCACGTTCGTCTCATCGCCGCCGAGGTCGCGCCTCACCTGATGGCCGACTAGGCGTCGTCCGCGTCGGTCACGAGGCCAGCGCGCGGGGGTCCACCCCGGCGCCGCCGCGAGCGTGGCTCTCGTAGGCGGCGAGCGCGACGCGCAGCACGTCGAGGGCCTCGTCGCCGCTCCACCACAGCGGGCCCTCGGGCGCGCGCAGCCAGTTGATCCAGTGCTGGCCCGAGTCGCGAAAGCTGCTCGCCCAGTCGTCGTCGAGCGCGTGGTGGCCGCGCACCTCGCCGTCGACGTACACCTCGAGGCTCGGCCCCTGGATCCCGCGCCCGGTGCAGCGGTTCACCCGGGCAAAGCCGCGCCGGCCGGTGACCTCCCAGCGCTCGTCGTTGGTGTAGTAGTCCGAGCGCAGGTACATGTCCACGGCGAGCGTGATGTCCCACACCCCGCGCACGCCGTTGTCGTGCTCCCAGATGACGGTCGTCGGTGCGTCGACCTCGACACCGGGCACGACCTCGGTTGAGCCGATCCAGGCGCGAACCTCGCGGACCGGACCGAAGAGCCACAGCGCGGTCGAGAGCTTGTGCCACCCGTCGTCGAAGAGGAGCGTCCCGCGGCCGCGCCGCGCCTGGTCGAACTGCCACTCGTAGGTGTCGCCGGGCACGTCCCATCCGCCGCGGCCGCTGGCGACCATCTTCAAGTGGTAGCCGCTGATGGCGCCGAGCTCGCCCGACTCGACCACCGCCTTGAGGCGTTGCAACGGTTCGTAGAAGAGGTAGTTCTCCATGACGCGCAGCGCCTTGCCGCTCGCTCGCGCGGCGTCGACCATGCGCTGCGCGCCCGCGAGGTCGTTGGCCATGGGCTTTTGCAGGTTGACGTGCCAGCCGTACCCCAGGCAGGCAATCGCCGTCTCCTCGTGCAGGACAATCGGCACGAGCACCTCGACCGCGTCGAGCGCCACCCCGCTCGTCGCGAGCTCGTCGACCGACGCGAAGGCCTTCGCTCCGGGCCAGTCACGCAGTCGGCGTTCCCGGCGCTGCTCGATCGGGTCGACCAGGGCAACGACGTCGACGTCCGGGTTGTCGGCGTAGGCGCGCGCGTGAAGGCTGTAGATCCGGCCGAGGCCCACGATCGCGAGGCGCACCGGGGAGTCAACGGGCTCGAGCGTCGGCGACGACTCGGTGCGGGCCACGCCAAATGGTAACGGCCGACCAACCGGGGCCCGTGGTGCCGGCGCTCAGGCGCTCGGGGCGCTGTGGCGCCGAGCGCGTCGCCCGCGCCCCGAAAGCCGATGCGAGTGTGACGCCTCGTCACGCACGTCGGCCACGAGGGGTGACGTCGAGAGCCCGACGACGCCCGCGACCATCACGACGAGCGACAGGGCCTCCAGCGTGACGAACGCTGGCCCACCGCGCATCGACTCGCCAAAGAGCGCGTGGCCCACCGCGATCGAGACAAAGGGGTTGACGAGGATGAGCGTGGACTGCGACGCGGCGAACGGGCCGACCTGAAACGCGCTCTGCATCACCACGAAGGACGCCAGCCCGACCACGCACAGCGCGTAGAGCGGCCACGTCGTAAAGACCGCGCCCCAGCCCCGCACGAGCTCGTCAGTCATTGTCTTGGTCACCGCGGCCACCAGGGCGAATCCCGTCGACGCCCCCGCACCAAGGAAGAGCGCTCGGCGCCACCCCGGCCCCGTCGAGCCGAGGATCACCAGGGCGAGCGCGACCGCGCACACCGCGAGCCCGATCGCGGTCCAGCGCGACGTGCTGGGAGTGCTCGTGCCCACGCGCGGGGACGCGAGGACGAGGAACACTGCGAGCCCGGCGGCGGTCGCGGCCGTGGAGGCGAGGTCGCGGGTGCGCACGGGAGTCTCGAACCAGAGCCACAGCACGAGCACGAGGATCACGAGTTCGGAGACGAGGATCGGTTGAACCACGTCGAGCGCGCCGACGTGCAGGGCGACCGCCTGGCTCGCGTAGCCCGCCCCCATGATCGCGAACCCGACTAGCCAGATCGGGCGTCGCACCATGTGGCGCACCAGTCCCACCGACGGTCCGTTGGCCGCGGGGGCGTCCTCCACCCCGAGGCGTTGACAGATGCTGGCGACGGCGTTGGCGATGGCCGTGAGGAACGCGAGGAGCACGACCACCTGCCGAGCCTACGAGGAGCCGCTCGCCAGGCTCGCCGACTCGCGCGGGCTCGCCGCTGGCTGTGCGTCGGGCCTAGATTGAGTTACCGCGCACGGGAGGCGTATGCCCTTCGACCTCGACCAGCTCTTGAGAGAGCGCCACGGCGAGAACTTCACGCTCCACGCCAAGTACCTCAACCCCCAACTCGCCAAGGTCATCAAGACCATCGGCTTTGACAGCGTCTACGTGCGTGGGGAGGGCTGCTACCTCTACGACGACGCCGGGCGCCGCTACCTCGACCTGCTGGCGGGGTTCGGCGTGTTCGCCCTCGGGCGCAGCCACCCCGTCATTAAGGACGCGCTGCGTCAGGCGATCGACGCCGACCTGCCCAACATGGTCCAGATGGACTGCGCCCTGCTGCCCGGCCTGTTGGGCGAGGCGCTCGTCGCGCGCAGCCCGGCGCAGCTCGAGCGCGTCATCTTCGGCAACTCCGGTGCCGAGGCGGTGGAGGCGGCGTTCAAATTCGCCCGGGCGTTCACCAAACGCGACCGGGTCTGCTATCACGCCCACGCCTATCACGGCCTGACGATGGGCGCGCTCGCGCTCAACGGGTCGTCCGAGTTCAAGAGCGGCTTCGGGTCGATGGTCCCGGGCGCCACGCAGATTCCCTTCGGCGACCTCGACGCGTTGACGCGCGAGCTGCGCGCCGGGGACGTCGCCGCGTTCATCGTCGAGCCCATTCAGGGCAAGGGCGTCTACACGCTCGAGCGCGAGCGCTGGCTCGCCATGGAGCGGGCCGTTCACAAGGCGGGAGCGCTGCTCATCTGCGACGAGGTCCAGACGGGCCTCGGGCGCACCGGGCGGTTCTACGCGTTTGAGCACTACGGGCTGACCCCCGACATCGTCACGGTGTCCAAGGCGCTGTCGGGGGGCTACGTGCCGGTCGGAGCGATGCTCGCGAGCGACCGCATCGTGCGCAGCGTCTACAGCTCGATGGACCGGGCGATGGTGCACTCGACGACGTTCAAGGGCAACCAGCTCGCGATGGTCGCCGGGCTCGCCACGCTGTCGGTCTTCGACGACGACCACATCGTCGAGCACGCCGCGGCGATGGGCGACGTCTGGAAGGCGCGCCTCCGCGCGCTGGCCGAGCGACACGAGTTCATCTGCGACGTGCGCGGCGAAGGCCAGATGATCGGCGTCGAATTCGGCCGACCGAGGTCGATGGGGGCGAGGCGCCGCTGGCGCGTCGTCGAGTCGGCGCGTACGGCGATGTTCTCGCAGACCCTGGTCGTGCCCCTCTATCACCGCTACGGGATCCTCACCCAGGTGGCGGCCGACAACATCAACGTGATCAAGCTTCTGCCGCCGCTCATCGCCGCCGAGGCGGAGGTCGACCAGTTCGTCGACTCGCTCGACGAACTCCTCACCGACGCCGAGCGCAGCAGCGCCTGGCTTGTCGAGTTCGGGCTCACGATGGCCAAGGGAGCGCTCAAGCGCACGAGGTCGGCCGAGGACGCGACGAGGGCGTCGTCGTGAGCCACGAGCTCCGACCGGGCGACCGGGTGGTGGTGACGGGCGCGGCAGGGTTCATTGGCTCGGCGGTCACGCGCGCGCTCATCGCGCGCGGGGCCCACGTGGTCGCCCTGCTCGAGCCCGGAGCGCCCGACGCCAACCTCGAGGGCCTCGACGTCGAGCGCCGGACGGTCGACGTCACGGTGGCCGACCAGCTGCGCGGGGTCTTTGACGGCGCGAGGTTCTGCTTCCACCTCGCGGCGAAATTCGGCTTCTGGCCGACGGACCCCACGTCGTTCTACGCGGTCAACGTGAATGGGAGTCGAAACGTCGTGGGCGCCGCCGCGGCTGATGGTGTCGAGCGGATCGTCTACACGTCGACCGTCGCCACCCTCGGGCTGTGGCGGACCAAGTCGGGGCGGCCCTCGACCGAAGACGACGTCTGCGACGTCGGACACCTCCACGGGAACTACAAGCGCACGAAGTACGTCGCCGAGCACGAGGTCCTGCGCCTCGCCGCCCAAGGCGCGCCCGTCGTCCTGGTGCTCCCGACGATGCCTCACGGGCCATACGATCACCGTCCGACCCCGTCGGGCAAGGTCGTCCTCGACTACCTCAACGGACGGATACCCGGTTACGTCGACACTGCGATGAACGTTGCCCACGTTGACGACCTCGCCGAGGGACACGTGCTCGCCCTCGAGCGGGGTCTCCAGGGCCGCAGTTACATCTGCGGAGGCGACAACGTCTCGATGGCCCAGCTCTTGCGAACTCTCTCGGACGTCACCGGCTTGCCCGTTGCGGCCAAGCGCTTTCCGAAGCTGTTCCCGCTCATCGCGGGGCACGCGTCGCAGTTGATTGAGGGCACGCTGCTGGGCCGCGAGCCTCGAGTTCCCCTGGAGGCCGCCAAAATGGCGAGCACGACGATGACCTTCGACGACACTCGCGCGCGAAGCGAGCTCGGCTACGCGTCGCGCCCGGCTGAGCACGCGCTCTACGAGTCGGCGCGTTGGTTCGTCGACAACGGATACGTCGA
>JBOGFU010000088.1:0-9409 GCA_050743545.1 Acidimicrobiales bacterium
CGGCGCCCATCACGAGCGCGCGTCGGTCGACCGAGTCGATCGACACGCGGGCAGTCGACGGCGCTCGGTCGCCGAGGAGCACCGGGCAGACCGCGGCGTCGCACGCCAGACCGTTGCGCGCGCCGCAGTGTCCCCGGTGGTAGTGGCCGCACAGCTGCTGGACCCGAGCAAAGGGAATCGCCACCAGGCTCGGCGCCGCGGCGCCCTCGGTCGCGGCGGCGCGCGCGGCGATCCACCCGTCGAGCGACAGGCGCGACCCCCCGCCGGCGATGATCAGAGGGAGCCACGCGAAGAAGAAGACGATGTCGGCCCCGGTGAAGTACGGCGATGAGTGGAAGCTGACCGTGAGGAAGAGGGTCAGGGACATCACCGCGCCGCCGAGCGCCGCGACGCGCGTCCAGAGCCCCACGAGCGCGCCCGTGCCGATCGCGACCTCACCGAGCGCGATCACCACGCCAATCGGTTTGGCGAACTGGACCAGGTGGGTCAACACCGAGCTCAACGGACTGACGCGTACCGACGCAATCATCTGGGCCTGGATCGACGACGGGCTCGCCGAGTTCAAGAAGTTGGGGTTCGCGAGCTTCTGCAGACCCGCGTAGAGAAAGGTCGCGCCGAGGAACAGGCGCAGCGGCGCGATGGCCCACTCGGCCTGAGCCCACGCCCGCACGGGCGCGCCAAAGGGCAGGCGACGCTCCCGCGTCTGTGAGCGGCCCGCCGGGCGCTGTGACGGCATGGTCAATCGTGGCACAGCCGGCGGGGCGCTCATCTTCGACGAGGGTGCTCTTAGCGAATCCTTATTCGGACGGCATCGACCACAATGGACGCGTGAGCGCCTCAATCCTCTCCTTCGTGCTCCACGAGATTCACCGCCTTCCCTCCGGGCTCGTCTACGGACTCGTGGCGCTGCTCGTCTTTGGTGAGGCCGCGCTGTTTATTGGCTTCGTGCTGCCCGGCGAGACCGCGGTCATCGTCGCGGGGGTCGTCGCGAGCCAGGGTCGTGTCAACGTCGCCATGCTGAGCGCGCTCGTCGTGGCCGCGGCGATCGTCGGCGACTCGGTGGGCTACGCGGTCGGTCGTCGGTGGGGCGAGAGGCTGCTCGCCGTCCCGATTCTCGCCAAACGCCGCGCCGAGGTGGACCGAGCCCTCGATGGACTGCGCCGTCGCGGGCCGACCTACGTGATCATCGGGAGGTTCACCGCGTTTCTACGCGCGATCATGCCCGGGCTCGCCGGCGTGTCCAAGATGCACTACCCACGGTTTCTCGCCGCCAACGCCGTGGGCGGCCTGGTGTGGGGCGTCGCGTTCACCCTCCTGGGCTACTTCGCGGGCGGAGCACTCACGAGGATTGAGCACGTGGCGACCGGGGTGGGCATCGGGCTCCTCTGCCTGGTCCTGCTGGTGTGGGCCTCGCTCTACTGGCGACACCGGCGCGCGCGGGCTCGCGAGCGCGCGTCAGGCCCTGACCCGCGCTAGCCCCCGCGCGTCGGCGACGACCCACGAGTCGCCCGCTCGCTCGAGCAGACCGCGCGACGACTTCGTGGGCCCCGCGCCCGCGACCAGCGCGCGCACGTAGAGCTCGTCGACGTCGGAGTGGTCTGAACCCTCGCCCAGGTTGTCGAGGTTGACCGTGCGCCACCGTCCGACCAGGAGTGGCGCGACCACCGGGTCCCGCGACAGCGCGGCGTCGATCTCGGCGACCTGGGCCGCCGCGCGGCGCGCGTCGTCGCGCGCGCCCCGACGCCACGGCGGAGCGACCCCGTCGACGAAGCCGCGCGAGATGATCCGCCCCGCGTCGGCGAAGACCACCACGCGACTGTTGAGACCCGACAGCGACTCGGCCACTCGGCGCGCGTGGCCAATCACGTGGGGCACGACCCAGGGCAACAGCCACGCCTCCTGGCCGAGCCAGCCCGGCCATGCCGCGTCGACCAGCGCGACGGTCACCGAGAGGCCACGGCCCTCGGCGTGGGCCACCGCGTCGCGGTAGCGCACGAGCGCGGCCTCGTCGACCCGCCCGCGAGCGGGCTCGACGCGCGCCCACTCGATCGTGAGACGCACGCCCGCGACGTTCGCGTCGGCGGCGGCGTCGAGCACGGACTCGTAGTCGACCCACAGACCGTCGGCGTCGCCGGGGCCGGCGTGACGCCCGAGCGCGACGGTCGGAGCAAAGCAGGTGGCGGGGCACCACTGCTGGTCGAACCCGCCCTCAACCGCGTAGCCCTCCAGGGTCGCGAGCACGCGAGGCCGAGGCATCGTGTCAGTCTCGCACGCGTCACGCACGTACCCACTAGCGTCTGGCCGGGCTCACGCCCCGCCAAGGAGGGTCATGGCCGACGAAGTCCTCACCGAGCGGCGCGGCCGCGTCGCGCTGATCACGCTCAATCGTCCCGAGGCGCGCAACGCGATCAACCGCGCGACCGCCGAGGCGCTCGAGGCCGCGCTCAACGACGCGGAGATGGACGCCGAGGTGTGGGCGATCGTGCTCACCGGTGCGGGCGACAAGGCCTTCTGCGCGGGCATGGACCTCAAGGCCTTCGCGAGCGGCGAGACCCCCTTCACCGCCCACGGCTTCGCGGGCATCACGCGGCGCTTCTGCCCCAAGCCGATCGTCTGCGCGGCGAACGGCTCCGCGCTCGCCGGTGGGCTCGAGATCATGATCAGCTGCGACGTCGTGGTCGCCGCCGACCACGCTCGCTTCGGGATTCCCGAGGCGACCATTGGCCTCATCGCCGGCGCGGGTGGGCTCACCCGACTCTCCAAGCGCGTGCCCCTGGCCGTCGCGTTGGAGATGGCGCTGACCGGTGCTCCCGTGGACGCCGAGCGCGCCTACGACGTCGGTCTCGTCAACCGCGTCGTACCCGGCGACCAAGTCCTCGACGCGGCGATGGCGCTCGCCGAGCGGATCGTGAAGAACGCGCCACTCGCGGTGCGCGCGTCCAAGCGCGTCGTCGTGGAGACTCTCGACCTGTCCGACGACGACGCGTGGGTCGTCAACGACGAGGCCTTCGGCGCGGTCGCGCGTAGCGCCGACGCCATGGAGGGCGCGGTGGCGTTCGCCGAGAAGCGCGAGCCGAAGTGGCGCGGCGCGTGATTGGCGACGTTGCCCGGGTCGCCGACGCCGAGACCATTATTCGCGTCAGCCTGCACGTGCTCGCGGCGTGCGTGTGGGTCGGCGGCCAGCTCGTGCTCGCCGGTCTCATCCCCACCGTTCGCCACCTCGGCGACGGCGCAACCCAGAAGGTCGCTCGCGCGTTCTCGCGCCTGAGCTGGCCCGCGTTCTGGGTCCTCATCGCGACCGGGGTGTGGAACTACGTCGCCGTCGGTCGGCACGCGACGAGCGCGTGGAACGCCGCGTTCGCGGCGAAGATGGCCGTGGTCGTCCTCGCCGGCGCCGCGACTCGACTCCACACCGTCGCGACCAACCCCGCGTCGCGGGGGCTCTACGCGGGCCTCGCCGCGAGCGCGTCGATCGCCGCGCTGGTGCTGGGGGTCGCGCTCGCCGGCTAGTGGAGGTGGTACGCGAGCGCCGACGCGAGCGCCGCGCTCACGACCACTACCGGGAACGGCGCGCGCGCGACCAGAGCAGCCAGCGCAACGCCCAGCCCGACGACGCGGTGGTCGATCACGATCCGGGTTTTGTCAACGACGCCCTCGGCGACCACGAGCGCGCTGAGGAGCACGACCGGCACCAGCGCGTTGATCCGCTGGAATCGGGCGCTCGCGAACCATCGCTCGGGCGCGAGGTGGCCCAGGAGTTTTATCGCGAAGCACAGCGCGCTCGTCGCGATGAGCACGATCCAGTCGTTCATCGCGCGCGCCACCCCACCGCCACCGCGACCAGCACCGACGCGATGATCTCGAGCCCGGCGGGCAGCACGGGGGTGACGAGGATCGCGAACGCCATCGCCACGACCGCGACCCCGCGCAGGAACCAATCCTCGAGCCGCGGCCACAGCAGGCCGAGGAACGCCGCGGGCACCGCGGCGTCGAGCCCCCACGACGCGGGCTGACCGAGCGCCTGGGCACCGAGCGCGCCGGCGAGGGTGAAGACGTTCCAAAAGGCGTAGACCCCGAGCCCGGTCGCCCAGAACCCGGCGCGCATCGCGTTGGTGCCGCGCGGCGCCTGGCTCAGCGCGACGCCCGTCGACTCGTCGATCGTGACCTGGGCCGCGAGGACGCGGCGCCACCCGCGCGCGCGGACCAGGGGTGCCATCTGGACGCCGTAGAGCGCGTTGCGCACGCCGAGCAGCGTCGCCGCGCCGATCGCGCTCGCCGGGGCTCCCCCCGCGGCCACGACACCCACGGCGGCGAACTGGCTGGCGCCGGTGAAGGTCACCAGGGAGAACAGGCAGGTCTGCACGACGCTGAATCCCGCGGCGACCCCGGCCGCGCCGAAGGCCACCCCGTAGGCGCCGACGGTGAGCGCGACGCTCATCGAGTCGCGCAGCGTCGCGCGCGGGACGGTGGGCATCTGAACATTCTGGCGGTACGACCCGCGGGAACCGTCGGGCGGGGTCGCACTAGGCTGATAGCGACGTCAACGAGGGGAGCACCGTGTTCGTAGGCGAGATTTTTGGACCCGACCTGCTGATCGTCGTCATCGTCGTCGCGGTACTGGTCTTTGGCGGGTCGGCGATCCCCAAATTGGCGCGCAACCTCGGGTCGGCCAAGACCGAGTTTGAGAAGGGGCTCAAGTCCGCCAAGGCCAAGGACGAGTCCGCGACCAACGCCAGTGACACCCCGACCACTCCCGAGGCGGACAAGTAGCCCAGGACCTTTTGGACCTGGCCGATCGCCTCTGGCGCGGCGAGGCGAGCACCGCGGTCCATCACCCCGTCGTCTACTCCGGGGATCTCTGCGAGGTCGCCGATGGCGTGGCGTTCCTGCCCACCTTCGCCAACGCCTCGGCGTTCACGACCGAGGACGGCCTCTTCATGGTCGACACCGGATCGGGCTTTACCGCCCGACGGCTCTTTGACGAGACGCGACGCTGGAGCTCCCAGCGACTCAACACGGCGGTCTTCTCTCACGGGCACATCGACCATGTCTTCGGGGTCGCGCTCTTCGACGAGGAGTCCACGCGTGAGGGCTGGCCCTCGCCGCGCGTCGTCGCCCACCGCCACGTTCCTCGCCGGTTCGACCGCTACGTGCTCACCGCGGGCTACAACCAGGTCATCAACCGCCGCCAGTTCGGCCTCGACCAGCTGGTGTGGCCCACGACCTACCGCTACCCCGACCAGACCTACGCGAGCGAGCTCGACGTCGACGTGGGCGGGCTCGAGGTGCGGCTGCGCCACGAGAAGGGAGAGACCGACGACGCCACCGTGACGTGGGTTCCGTCGCACCGCGCGTTGTGCACGGGCGACCTGTTCGTCTGGTCCAGCCCCAACGCGGGCAACCCCCAGAAGGTGCAGCGCTACCCGCGAGAGTGGGCCCAGGCGCTACGGCGCATGGCCGAGCTCGACGCCGAGCTCCTCCTGCCGGGCCACGGGCTGCCGGTGGTCGGGGCGCAGCGGATCCGCCAGGCCCTCACCGAGACCGCGACCTACCTCGAGTCGCTCGTCGATCAGACGCTCGCGATGATGAACTCCGGCGCGCGACTGAGCGACGTGCTGGCGAGCGTGCGGCCCCCCGCCGAGCTCGCGGATCGGCCGTTCCTCCAGCCGGTCTACGACGAGCCCGAGTTCATCGTCCGCAACATCTGGCGACTCTACGGAGGGTGGTGGGACGGGAACCCCGCCAACCTCCAGCCGGCGAGCGACCGGCGCCTCGCGGTTGAGCTAGCCGACCTCGCGGGCGGTCCGACGCGCCTCGCGCGTCGCGCCGAAGCACTCAGCGACGCCGGCGAGGACGTCGACCTTCGCCTCGCGGGTCACCTGGCCGAGCTCGCCTGGCTCGCCGCGCCGGGCGACCTTGACGTCGCCGCGACGCGCCAGCGTGTCTTCACTCGTCGCGCGGAGGCCGCGTCGTCGACCATGGCGCGAGGGGTCTTCACCTGGGCCGCCCGCGAGAGCGAGCCCATCGTCGACTAGGCGTGTCGGGCTCATGGCTCGAGCCGGGTTCGCTAGTGTCAGTGCGTGGAAAACGGCACCCTGTCTCCTCAGGGTGCGACGGCCCGCCGCCGCCGCTGGCGCCGTCTGAGGGCGGTCGTCGCCCTCCCCGTGGCGGCCCTCGTCCTCGCCGGGTGCACCGTGCCGTCCTTTGGCGCGAAGGAGGGTGCGACGACGACCGCGCGCTCGACGTTCCACCTGTGGCAGGGCTTCTCCCTCGGCGCGGTCATCATCGGCGCGCTGGTGATCGTGCTGATCCTCTGGGCGGTCGTGCGCTACCGGCGCCGCGGCGACGACATCCCGGTTCAGAGCCAGTACCACATCCCCTTGGAGATGGTGTACACCATCGTGCCGATCCTCATCGTCTTCGGCCTCTTCGCCGCGACGATCGTCGTGGAGAACCAGGTCGTGGCCGACCCGAAGTCGCCCGTGACCATCAACGTCAACGCGTTCCAGTGGGGGTGGAAGTTCACTTACCCGGGCACCAACGCGGTGGTCGTCGGCCAGACGACCCAGAACCCGGAGATGGTGATGCCGGTCGACACCGACGTGCACATCAACCTGACGTCGACCGACGTCATTCACGGCTTCTACGTGCGGGCCTTCAACTTCTCGCGCTACGCGCTGCCCGGGATTCGCAACCAGTTCACGTTGCACGCGGTCCAGACCGGGACCTTCGACGGCCAGTGCACCCAGCTGTGCGGCCTCTACCACTCGCTGATGTTCTTTAGGGTCCGAGTCGTGAGCGACGCCCAGTACCAGGCGTGGATTGCGGGCTTTACCAACGCCGCGGCCGCCGCCGCGGCGTCGACCGCGACCAACCAGCAGACCTCCTCTAAGGTCCCGTCCAAATCCACCTACAGCCAAGGGGCCCAGTAGATGACCGGCGTCTTAGAGCACGCGACCGTCGCCGACGACCACGGCCACGCCGAGCACCACGGCCCGACGGGGATCCTCAAGTGGCTGACGTCGACCGACCACAAGGTGATCGGGCTCTCCTACACGATCACGTCGGTCATCATGCTGGTGATCGGCGGCGCGTTCGCCGAGATCATTCGCGCCCAGCTCGCGAGCCCCAACGGCTCGCTGGTCTCACTCGCGCAGTTCAACGAGCTCTTCACGATGCACGGGTCGGTGATGATCTACCTCTTCGCCGGTCCCTTCGCCTTCGGCGCGCTGGCCAACTTCATCGTGCCGATCCAGATCGGCGCGCCCGACATGGCGTTCCCGCGCCTCAACGCGCTGTCGTACTGGCTCTACCTCACCGGGTCGATCACGATGCTCTCGGGGTTCTTCGTCTCGGGCGGCGCGGCCAACTTCGGGTGGGTCGCCTACGCGCCGCTGTCGAACTCGACCAACACCCCCGGCGCGGGCGCCGACCTGTGGATCGGCGCGCTGCTGCTCACCGGCTTCTCGGCGATCTTCACCGGGGTCAACCTCTGCGCGACGATCTTCTACCTGCGCGCGCCCGGGATGACGATGTTCCGCATGCCGATCTTCACGTGGAACCTGCTCATCACCGCGATCCTCATCTTGCTGGCCTTCCCCGTGCTGACCGCGGGGCTGATCATGCTCTACTGCGACCGGCACTTCGGCACGCACATCTTCTCGGTCGCCGGTGGCGGGGTGCCGGTGCTGTGGCAGCATATTTTCTGGTTCTGGGGGCATCCCGAGGTGTACATCCTCGCGCTGCCGTTCTTCGGAATGGCGACCGAGATCATCGCCGTCTTCAGCCGCAAGCCGGTCTTTGGCTACAAGGGCATGATCTTCGCCACGATCACGATCGGCGCGCTGAGCCTGGGCGTGTGGGCCCACCACATGTTCACGACCGGGGTGGTGCTGCTGCCCTTCTTCTCGATCATGAGCCTGCTCATCGCCGTGCCCACGGGGATAAAAATATTCAACTGGATAGGCACGATGTGGCGAGGGCAAGTCTGGTTCTCCACGGCCATGTTGATGGCCCTGGGCTTCCTCACGACCTTTCTCATTGGCGGGCTCACGGGCATCTACCTCGCCAGCCCGCCGCTCGACTTCTTCACCCACGACACCTACTTCGTCGTGGCCCACTTCCACTCGGTCGTCATGGCGCTGGTCTTCGCGGGGATGGGCGGGCTCTACTACTGGGGACCCAAGATCACCGGCTACCTGCTCAATGAGCGGATCGGCAAGACGCAGTTCTGGCTGCTGCTCATCGGCACCAACCTGTTCACGCTCCCCCAGTACCTGCTCGGCCTCGACGGGATGCCCCGGCGCATCGCGATCTACCCCAACAGCCCCCAGTGGAAGACCCTCAACGACTGGAGCTCGGTGGGCGCGCTCCTCATCGGCGTCTCGACCCTGGTGTTCGTGGTCAACCTGATCTACAGCTGGAAGAAGTACCCCGCGGGCGACAACCCGTGGGACGGCCAGACCCTCGAGTGGTTCACGACGTCGCCGCCGCCCCACCACAACTTCTACCGACTGCCCCAGATCCGCTCGGAGCGCCCCACCTGGGACCACAACCACCCCGCGCACCGCTCGCTCGGCCACGGCACCCCCGACCCGGCGCCCGTTCGCGAGGAGGCACCGGTCTCGTGAGGGTCGAAGCCAAGCTCCTCCTGGGCCTCGGCCTGTTCTTCGGCGTGATGTGCGCGGTCTACTGGAACTGGAGCCTGGAGAACGCCGGCGGGGTGATGATGTTCGCGGGCATGCTGCTCGGCTTCCTCCCCGGTGGCTACTACTACTGGTGGAGTCGGCGCATGAAGCCGCGCCCCGAGGACGACCCGCACGCGACCCAGGCACAGGGCGCGGGGGTCGTCGGCGCGTTCCCGTCGACCTCCATCTGGCCCTTCACCCTCGGCATGGGGGCGTTCTTCTGCGTGCTCGCCCTCGTCTTCGGACTCTGGTTCCTCGTGCCCGGGCTCGGCCTCGTGGTCTGGGCGCTCTTCGGCGGCACCGCCGAGGGGCGTCGCGGCGGTCCGCACTAACCACCCCGGCGCCCCGCGGCGCCCGCGTTACCCTTCAGCGGTGCTCGAACGCTGGACGCGCGCCGTGGTGCGCACGCGCGTCGTCGTCGTCGCGTTCTGGGCGGGCGTCGTCGTCGTCGGGCTCGTCGCGTCGTCGCAGCTGCCGTCGCTGCTGACGACCTCGCTCAACGTGCCGGGGTCCGCGTCGGCACGCGCCAACGTCATACTCGCCCGCGACTTCCACGAGAATGTCGAGGGCACGTTCACCGTGGTGGTGCCCACGCCCCACGCGTCACGCGCGCAGGTGGCCCAGCTCGAGCGAGCGGTCGCGAACGCGTCGCGCGCGCTCGCCGGGGCCCGCGTGACCCAGGAGCGCGACGCCTTCGGTCTGCTCGACGTCGACGTGAGCAC
>JBOGFU010000089.1:0-3229 GCA_050743545.1 Acidimicrobiales bacterium
CGCGCGACCGTGGCCCGAGGGGTCCCCGGTGGTCGCGTCGTCCCTGAGGCTCGCCGAGGGCGGTCGGGTCCTGGCCGACGGGGTCTCGCTGCGACTCGCCCGCGGGCGGCGTGTGGGCGTGGTCGGCGCGTCGGGCTCGGGCAAGTCCACGCTCCTGCGTGCCGTGGCCGGGCTCGACGACCCCGCGGCGGGCGACGTGCGCGTCGGCGACGAGCCGGTGTCGACGATTGACGAAGCGTCGCTGCGCCGGCACCTCGCCTTCGTGGTGGGAGAGCCGGGGCTGCTGCGCGGTCGGGCCCTCGACGTGATCCTCCTCGGGCGTGGTGCGCGTCGCGACCCCCTGGCCGACCTCGCGAGGCTGGGGATCTCCGCCGACCCCTCGACGACGTTCGACGCGCTGTCGCGTGGCGAGCGTCAGCGCGTGGCGGTCGTTCGCTCGCTCGTCGGCTCGCCCGACGTCGTCGTGCTCGACGACCCCACCAGCGGGCTGGGCTCGGCCGAGACCGACGCGGTGCTCGACCTGCTCGAGAGCACCGCGTCGGCGGTGCTCATCGCGACCCACGACCCGCGCGTCGCGGCCTGGTGCGACGAGGTCATCGACCTCGACCGCGCGGCGCGCTAGCCGTTGATCGAGCGCATCCACGACTCGTGGTAGCGGTCGCCAGCGACCGCGTCGCGCGGCACCGCGGCCTCGAGCTCGGCGACGTCGGCGTCGCTGAGGACGAGCTCACCCGCGGCGATGTTTTCGCGCAGCCAGCGGCGGCGCTTGGTCCCCGGGATCGGCACCACGTCCGCGCCGCGCGCGAGCACCCAAGCCAGCGCGAGCTGGGCGACGGTCGCACCCCGGCGTGCGGCGATGGCCTCGAGGGACTCGACGAGGCGTAGGTTGCGCTCGGCGTTCTCACCGGAGAAGCGATGGTGGTGGCGTCGAAAGTCGTTCTCGTCGACGCCCTCGCTGTTGGCCCGCTCGCTCGTGAGGAAGCCCCGCCCCAGCGGGCTGTAGGCCACGAAGCCGACCCCCAGGCGACGGCACGCGTCGAGGACCCCGTCGTCGGGGTCGCGCGTCCACAGCGAGTACTCGCTCTGCAGCGCGGTCACGCGGTGCACGCCGTGCGCGCGCTCGATCGTCGCCACCGACGCCTCGGAGATTCCCAGGTGGCGGACCTTGCCCGCGGCGACCAGCCCGGCCATCGCCCCCCACGTCTCCTCGACGGGCACCGTGCGGTCGACGCGGTGCTGGTAGTAGAGGTCGATCACGTCGACGCCGAGGCGCTCGAGCGACGCGTTGCACGCGGCGACCACGTACTCGGGCCGCCCGTTGATGGCGATGCGTCGACCGTCGGGGCTGCGCTCGTTGCCGAACTTCGTCGCGAGCACGACCTCGTCGCGGCGCCCGGCGATCGCTCGCCCGACGAGCCGCTCGTTGGTGAAGGGCCCGTACATGTCGGCGGTGTCGAGGAAGTTCACGCCGCTGTCGAGCGCCTCGTGAATCGTCGCGATCGACTCGTCGTCGTCGCCGGCGCCGTAGAACTCGCTCATGCCCATGCACCCGAGTCCCTGCGCCGAGACCACGAGCCCCTGTCCGAGGGTGCGCTGCTCCATTCAAGCCTCCATGTGAATTTGCTCACAACCCAGTCATTGCTGGCCGTTTCGACCACTGTACCGTCGCGGGGTTCGCTAAATTTTCCGCATTGGCTGGGGGGGCCAAACATTCGCAAGCCCGTCCGCACCGCGAGGTGTGGGCGGGCTTCGATGTTGATAGCGCCCGCGTTTCTACGATTGCCCGGTGAGCCTCGACGCCCCCGCGCCCGCCGACGCCAAGCCCGCGCTGCGCGGCTGGGTTCACGCCGCGGGCGTGGTGGCGCTGGGCGCGAGCTCCCCCGCGCTCTTCGCGCGCTGTCACGGCCCAGCCCAGGTCGGCTGGGTGTCGTGCTTCGTCGCCGGGGTGGGCCTCATGATGGGGGTGAGCGCGCTCTACCACCGCGTCGCGCGCTCCGAGCGCGCCCGGCGCGCGTGGCGCGTCGCCGACCTCACCGCGATCTTCTGCGCCATCGCGGGCACCGGGGTCGCGATCGCCGGGCTGACCCTCGACCCGCGCGACCGCCTCGCGCTGGTCGGCGCGGTCGCCGCCGCGGCGCTCGCCGGGTTGGTCCTCGTGCGGGTGATGGCGCGACCGCGCTGGACCGCGGCGACGTACTTCCTGGTCGTCGGGTGGGCCGCGGCGCTCTTCACCCCGGCGATCTCGCGTGGCGGCGGGGGCGCGTGCGCGGCGCTGGTCGTCGCGGGGGGGCTCAGCTACTCGGTGGGCGCCGTGGTCTACGCCGCGCGTCGGCCCCGGTTGAGCCCACGGGTCTTCGGCTTCCACGAGCTCTTTCACGCCTGCACGCTCGTGGCCGTGGGCTGTCACTTCGCGGCGATCTACCTCGCGCTTCGCTAGCCGAGGCGCGGGACCACGTTGAAGTGGATGAGCCTCGGGGTCCCCTCGCGCGTGCCGATCGTGGTGAGTGACCCGTTGTCGAGGCGAGTGCGCCAGGCCACCGACCCCGCGACGCCGAGCGCCCAGACCATCGCCGACTTGATGGGCGACACGTGGCTCACGATGACCAGGTGGCGACGGGGCTGGTGCAGGAGGCTCTCGTCGTCCGCGAGCAGGCGGTCGAGCTCGGCGTGCACGCGCGCGTCGACCGACGCGAGCGACTCGCCCCCGCCGAGTCGGTAGGAGTGGTCGGTCTGGAACTCGCGCCACTGCGCGGGGGTGACCGCGCCCAGCGGGTGGCCGTCGAGGTCCCCGTAGTCGACCTCGATGAAGGCGTCGATGACCCGCGCGTCGACGTCGGGCACGCACAGCTGCGCGGTGGAGCGCGCGCGCGTGAGGGGCGACGTCCACACCGCCGCGACGTCGTTGAGGAGAGCGCGCAGCGCGCGCGCCTGGCGCTCGCCGAGCTCGGTGAGCTCGGGGTCGGAGCGCCCGACGAGCAGGTTGAGCGCGTTGGTCACCGACTGGCCGTGGCGCACCAGGACGATCACGGCAGCAGGAGTCGCCCGCAGCTCGGGCAGGGCGGGAACGACCCCTCGGGCGCGACGCGCCAGCGGTCGAGGTCGAGCGGGCTGAGCGCGATGCGACAGCCGTCGCAGCGACCGGCGTCGACCTGCGCGGCGCCCGACCCCCCCACTCGCGCCAGCGCGTCGTCGTAGCGACCCCGCAGCGCGGGGGGCACCGCGTCGGCGA
>JBOGFU010000090.1:0-2412 GCA_050743545.1 Acidimicrobiales bacterium
GGGGTGGCCCTCGGCGTCGACGCGACCATGGCCGACCTGCGCGCGGGCGCGCGCGGGCTCGTGCGCGCGGCGGTGGTGCGGCGCCGTCGTCGCCTCGCCGCCTGAGGACCACCCCCCGCGCCACTAGCGTGGACCGGTCATGGCTCACCGTTCCAACCTTCGCAACGTGGCCATCATCGCCCACGTCGACCACGGCAAGACGACCCTGGTCGACGGGATGCTGCGCCAGACCGGGTCCTTCACCGAGCACGAGGAGGTCGCCGACCGGGTCATGGACTCGGGCGACGTGGAGCGCGAAAAGGGCATCACGATCCTGGCCAAAAACACCGCGGTCCAGTGGCGCGACCTGACCGTCAACATCATCGACACCCCCGGCCACGCCGACTTCGGCGGGGAGGTCGAGCGCGGGCTCGCCATGGTCGACGGGGTGATCCTGCTGGTCGACGCCGCCGAGGGGCCCCTGCCCCAGACTCGCTTCGTGCTGCGCAAGACCCTCGAGGCGCGCCTGCCCGTGGTGCTGGTCGTCAACAAGGTCGACCGCCCCGACGCGCGGGTCGCCGAGGTCGTCCACGAGGTGGAGAACCTCTTCCTCGACCTCGACGCCGACGAGCACCAAATCGCCTTTCCCATCCTCTACGCCAGCGCGCGCCAGGGCTGGGCGAGCGCGTCGCCCGACGAGCCGGGACCCGACCTCTCCGCGCTCTTCGAGGCGATCCGCGACCACGTCCCCGCGCCGGAGTACGACGAGGCCGCGGGGCTCCAGGCGCTGGTGTGCAACCTCGACGCGTCCCCCTACCTCGGGCGCCTCGCGCTGTGCCGCATCGTCAACGGCACGTTGGAGCGTGGCCAGCGCGTCGCGTGGTGCCGCGTCGACGGGTCGATCGAGCACGCGCGGGTCACCGAACTCTTCATCACCGAGGCGCTCGAGCGCGTCCCCGCCCAGAGCGCGGGCCCGGGCGACATCGTCGCGGTCGCGGGGTTCGAGGACATCACCATCGGCGAGACGCTGGCCGACCCCGACGAGCCCGTCGCCCTCGCGCCGCTGCACGTCGACGAGCCGAGCCTGTCGATGACCATCGGCATCAACACGTCGCCCCTCGCCGGCGCGGAGGGCAAGCTCCTCACCGCGCGCATGGTCAAGGACCGCCTCGACCGCGAGCTCGTCGGCAACGTGTCGCTGCGCGTGCTCGCGACCGAGCGCCCCGACGCGTGGGAGGTCCAGGGCCGCGGCGAGCTCCAGCTCGCCGTGCTCATCGAGACGATGCGCCGCGAGGGCTTCGAGCTCACCGTGGGCAAGCCCCACGTCGTGACGCGCCGGGTGGACGGGGTCCTGTGCGAGCCGGTCGAGCACGTGACGATCGACAGCCCCGAGGAGTTCGTCGGGCCGATCACCACGCTGCTCGCGACGCGCCGCGGCACGATGACCGACATGGTCAACCACGGCACGGGCTGGGTTCGCCTCGAGTGGCGGATCCCCGCGCGCGGGCTCGTGGGCATCCGCACCGACTTCCTCACCGAGACCCGCGGCGCGGGGATCATGCACACCAACTTCGACGGCTACGAGCCGTGGTTCGGCGACCTGCGCCTGCGCGAGCGCGGCGTGCTGGTCGCCGACCGACGCGGCTACACGACGGCGTTCGCACTGGTGGACCTAGAGATGCGCGGCGAGCTCTTCGTGGGCCCCGGGGTCGAGGTCTACGAGGGCATGGTCGTGGGCGAGAGCTCGCGCCCCGAGGAGATGAACGTCAACCCGACGCGTGAGAAGAAGCTCACCAACATGCGCGCGAGCGGGTCGGACCACACCGAGCGCCTCACCCCGCCGACTGACCTGAGCCTCGAGCAGGCGCTCGAGTTCATCGCCGAGGACGAGGCGGTCGAGGTGACGCCGTCGTCGGTGCGGCTGCGCAAGGTCGTGCTCGACCACACGCTGCGCCACCGCGCCAAGAAGCGCGCGGAGGCCGGCAACTAGCCTCTCATCCGGAGGGGTGACAGAGCGGACGAATGTACCGGTCTTGAAAACCGGCGTGGGCTTGCCCACCGTGGGTTCGAATCCCACCCCCTCCGCTCACCCGTCCTTAACCACGTTCTGAACTCCTGGGGTGGCGGGGTCGCGGCGGCGGCGCCCACCTACGCTCGATGGACACGTCCACCCCGGGAGGCCGACCAGTGCGCAGGGGACTCGTCGCGGCGCTCACCACCGCGGCGCTCACCGTCACTCTCGTCGCGACGACGGCCGCGTCGACGCGCGCCGCGCTGACGACCACCAGCGCGGGGGTCGGTACCGGCCTCCTCGACGTCGACATGGTCACGCCGACGCTCGGCTTCGGCGTCGCCGGGGCCACGCCCCCGCACGGCGGCGCGCTCGACGTCGTGCGCACCGCCGACGCGGGGCACCACTGGACGGTCGTGGCC
>JBOGFU010000091.1:0-11511 GCA_050743545.1 Acidimicrobiales bacterium
GCGGCGGCGCCGACGACGGCTACGCGGCCTTCGCCGCGCTGGCCGCTCTCGAGGCGATCGAGGCCGCGGGAGAGCCCCACGCGCGCTGCGTGGTGCTCATCGAGGCGAGCGAGGAGAGCGCGAGCTCGGACCTCGACGCCCACCTCGACGCGCTGGCCGACCACCTGGGCCAGGTCGAGCTGCTGCTCTGCCTCGACTCGGGCGGGCTCACCTACGACCGGCTCTGGGTGACGACGTCGCTGCGCGGCTGCGTCAACGTGCGCGTGACCGTCGAGGTCCTCGAGCGCGCGCTGCACAGCGGGCTCGCGAGCGGGGTCGTGCCCTCGTCGTTTCGGATCCTGCGCGAGCTCCTCGACCGCGTTGAGGACTCGACGACCGGCGAGGTGCGACTCGCCAACCTCTACGCCGACATCCCCGCCGAGCACGTCGCCGCCGCGGTCGCCCTCGCCAACGAGTTCGGCGACGTCGCCCAGAACGAGTTCCCCCTCGTCGAGGGCCTCACGCTGATGGGCGACTCGCCCGCCGACCGCTGGCTGCGCACGACGTGGTTCCCGGCGCTGTCGGTGATCGGCATGGGCGGCCTGCCGGCACCCGACATCGCGGGCAACGTGTTGCGCACGTCGACGACCGCGGTGCTGTCGATGCGCCTACCCCCCGGCGTCGCCTCGCTCGACGCCGCGGCGGAGCTCCTCACTGTTCTCACCGACAGACCGCCGTCGAACGCGACCGTCACCGCCACGCTCGACAGCCACGGCGATGGGTGGGCCGCCACCGAGTTCGCGCCCTGGCTCAGCGACGCGCTCGAGCGCGCGTCGCTCGACACCTTCGGGCGAGCCCCCGGCTACTGCGGCGAAGGCGGCTCAATCCCGTTCCTCGCCGAGTTGGGTCGGCGCTACCCGGGGGTTCAGTTCGTCGCCACCGGCGTTCTCGGGCCGAATTCGAACGCCCACGGGATCGACGAGATGCTGCACCTGCCGACCCTGCTCAACGTCACCAACTCGATCGCGACCCTCGTCGCCGCCCACGCCCGCGCGACGGGCTGAGGCCGGGCCTAGCGCCTAGCGTCGCTCAGCGCGGCACGTCGCGCCACGCGACGTCCTTGTCGACGCGCGGCTCGCCGGGCAGGCCAAGGACTCGCTCGCCAATGATGTTGCGCATCACCTCGCTCGTGCCCCCCTCGATGGAGTTGGCGCGCATCCGGATGAAGGCCTTGCGCATGTCGTGGCTGCCGAGCGCCGACTCGGTCGGGCGCGTCAGGGGGAAGTCGTTGGCGTAGAGCATGCCGGCCGAGCCGAGCAGGTCGAGGCAGAGCTCGCTGGTGCGCTGGTTCTCCTCGGCGAAACCCAGCTTCGCCGCCGAGCCCTCGGGGCCGGGGGTGCCCGCGCGGCGCAGGTCGCTCGCGCGCCAGTTGGACAGTCGCGCGACCTCGTTGCGCACCCACGACTGGATGAGTCGAGTGCGCACCGCGCCCGCGTGACGGTCGGTGCGCGACGCCCAGTCGCGCCGCCAGGTCGCCAGGGCCTCGCCAATGAGCCCCGAGTCGCGCGGGGGCACGTTGGCGCCGATCGAGACGCGCTCGTTCATGAGCGTGGTGATCGAGACCCCCCAACCCTCGCCCACCCCACCGAGGCGCATGGAGTCGGGTACGCGCACGTCGGCGAAGAAGCACTCGTTGAACTCCGCCTCGCCGGTCGCCTGATAGAGCGGCAGGACCTCGACCCCGGGGGCGTGCATGTCGACGAGGAACGCCGTGATGCCCTTGTGCTTGGTCACGTCGGGGTTGGTGCGCGCGATGATGAGCCCGTACGCCGAGAGGTGCGCGAGCGTCGTCCAGACCTTTTGGCCGTTGAGGATCCACTCGTCGCCGTCGCGCACCGCGCTCATGGCCAGGCTGGCGACGTCCGAGCCGGCGCCGGGCTCGCTGAAGAGCTGGCACCAGACCTCCTCGCCCGTGAAGAGCGGGCGCAGGAAGCGCGAGCGCTGCTCGGGGGTCCCGTGGGTGACGATCGTGGGCGCGACCATGCCGTAGCCAATGACGTTGCGCATCATCGCGAAGGGCGCGCCCGCGCCGACGAGGCGCTTTTGGGCGCGGGTCTGCTGAGCGGGCGACCCGCCGAGCCCGCCCATCCCCTCGGGGAAGTGCACCCAGGCGAGCCCCGCGTCGAACTGCGCGCCGAGGAACGTCACGGGGTCGGTGGCGCCGGGGTCGTGGCTGGCCAGCAGGTCGTCGATCCGGGCGTCTAGCTCCGCGTCACTCACCGACATGGTTCCTCCCGCGCTCGAGCGCATCCTACGAGACGCAGCCAAAGGCCCGCGGCGTCGGGTAGAACGTCTCGGTGACCACGCGCCGCATCCTCGCGACCTCGGGCGGCTTCGTCGCCGGCACCGTCCAGTTCACCTACCGCCTGGGCGACATGCTGCTCGACGCATTGACCCAGACGGGCCAGACTCGCCCGCGAGTCTGCCTCGTCTACACGGCGACCGGCGATGCCACGGACTACTACGCGCACAGCTACGAGGCGTTCAACGCCGCGGGCTGTGACGTCACCGAGCTGCGCCTCTTCACCCAGCCCTCGGCCGACCCCGAGGAGCGACTCACGTCCAGCGACCTCGTGTGGGTCGGTGGCGGGTCGGTCGCCAACCTGCTCGCGCTGTGGCGCCTCCACGGCGTCGACGCGGCGATGGCGACGGCGTGGGAGCGCGGGGTGATCCTCTCGGGGGTCTCGGCGGGCAGCCTGTGCTGGCACGTCGGGGGCACCACCGACTCCTTCGGGCCGACCCTCAAGCCCGTGACCAACGCGCTCGGGCTCCTGCCCTACGCCAACGGCGTGCACTACGACTCGGAGGCCCAGCGCCGCCCCCTCCTGCACGAGCTCATCGCCAACCACACGCTGCCCGCGCTGGCCTTCGCGACCGACGACCACACCGGCCTCTGGTACGACGGGGTCGAGCCCACGCGCGTGGTCGCCGACGCGCCCGTCGACCCCGCCACCGGACCCGCGGCCTACCGCGTCGAGCTCGTGGGGTCCGACGTCGTCGAGACCCGCGTCGGGGTCGGCGGGCGGTTCTAGAGCGTCGCGGGCTGGGCGCGAACGCCGTAGCGGTGGCGCGCGTCGAGCTCGACGCCCCGCGCGACAGCGTCGTCGGCGCCGAGGCGCGCGAGCCAGTTGGCGAGCAGGCGGTAGCCGTCCTGGGTGAGCACCGACTCGGGGTGGAACTGCACGCCCTCTAAGGGCAGGTCGCGGTGGCGCATGCCCATGACGAGCTCGCCGGTCCAGCCCGTCACCTCAAAGCAGTCGGGCAGCGGGCGCCCCACGACGAGGGAGTGGTAGCGCCCGGCGATGAGCGGGTTGGCGGTTCCTTCAAAGACCCCCGCGCCGTCGTGGGTCACCAGGGTCGCGCGCCCGTGGACGAGCTCGGGGGCGTTGACAACCCGCGCGCCGAAGGCCTCGCCGAGCGCCTGGTGACCCAGGCAGACCCCCAGCATCGGCGTCGCCGTCGACGCGCAGTGGGCCACGATCTCGAGGCACGCGCCGGCGTCGGCCGGCCGGCCGGGGCCGGGCGAGATGAGGACCCCGTCGGGGTTGGCGTCGGCCACGCCCGCGGCGTCGATCGCGTCGTTGCGCACGACGGTCACCGCCGCGCCGAGCTCACACAGGTACTGGACGAGGTTGTAGACGAACGAGTCGTAGTTGTCGACGACCAGCACCGAGGGCCCGCGCGACATGGGCTTTAGCCTACGGCCCCACCCCGCTCTCTAACCTGTGTCGATGGGAACGCTCGACCGCTCGGGATTCGCCCAACTCGTCGACGCCGGCTACAACCTCATCCCCCTCACGCGCACCCTCCAACTCGACCGCGAGACCCCGGTGTCGCTCTACCAGCGCTTCGCCGGCGGGCGCGCGATCTTCCTGCTCGAGAGCGCGTCACTGGGCGAGGCCACCGGGCGCTACTCGTTCATCGGGCTCGACCGACGCTGGCGGGTGACCACGCGCGACGGCGCGACGGTCGTCGAGGGCGCGGACCACCCCGGTGGCGACGCTCCCTTGGGCGTGCTGCGCGCGCTGCTCGCGAGCCACCACGCGCCCGCGAGCCCCGACCTGCCGGACCTCGTCGCGGGCGCGGTGGGCTACGTGGCCTACGACTACGTGCGCCGCCTCGAGCGACTACCGCGCGACCTCGGAGAGAGCCCGTGGCCCGACGTCGACTTCTCCTTCCCCGGCGCGGTGCTCATCGTCGACCACCTGCGACACGCGACCACCGTCGTCGTCAACGCCGTCGTCGACGCGGACCCCACCCTCGTCTACGACCACGCCCTCGCACGCCTCGATGAGGTGACCGACACCTTGCTCGCCCCCGCGCCGGCGCGCGACGCGGCCACCGAGCGCCTGGTCGCGATGGCGCCCAACACGCGCGACTCAATCGACGTGCGCGCGCTCGCGGCGTCGCTGTCAAACTTCACGCGCGGCGACTACGCGCGCGTGGTCGAGCTCGCCAAGGACCACATCGTCGCCGGCGACGTCTTTCAGGTGGTGCCCAGCCAGCAGTTCACCCGAGCGACCACGGTCGACCCGCTCACCCTCTATCGCGTGCTGCGCGCGCTCAACCCGTCGCCCTACATGTACCTGCTCGACAGCCCCGAGTCCCAGATCGTCGGCGCGTCGCCCGAGATGCTCGTTCGCGTGGCCAACGGCGTGGTCTCGACTCGTCCGATCGCCGGCACCCGGCCGCGTGGGGCGACCGACGCCGAGGACCGCGCCCAGGAAGAAGAGATCCTTCGCGACGACAAGGAGCTCGCCGAGCACGTGATGCTCGTCGACCTGGGGCGCAACGACGTCGGGCGCGTCGCCGAGCCCGGCACCGTCGTCGTCAGCCGTCTCGCCCACGTCGAGCGCTTCAGCCACTTGATGCACCTGGTCAGCCAGGTCGACGGGCGGCTGCGCGACGGCCTCGACGCGTTCGACGCGTTCGACGCGCTCTTCCCCGCGGGCACGCTGACCGGCGCGCCCAAGGTGCGCGCGATGGAGATCATCGACACCTTCGAACCGGTCGCGCGCGGCCCCTACGGCGGCGCGGTCGGCTACGTCGCGCTCAACGGCAACGCCGACTTCGCGATCACCATCCGCACGCTCGGCCTACGCGGGGGCGTCGCGACCGTCCAGGCCGGCGGGGGCATCGTCGCCGACAGCCGCGCCGACTACGAATACGCCGAGAGCCTCAACAAGGCCTCCGCGCCGCTGCTCGCGCTCCAGATCGCCGACCCGCTCTAGGGCCCCGCGGGGCCAAACCTATGCTGAGGGTGAACGGGAGGGCCGTGGCCGACAACGACGCGGTGAACACGTGGCGCGAGCGCTACGACGCCCAGGCGCTGCGCGACGCGCGCTTCGCCACGATGTCGGGCGTCCCGCTCGAGCCCGTCTACGGCCCCGACGACGGCGAGTTCCCCGGGGTCTATCCCTTCACCCGCGGCGCCTACGCGTCGATGTACCGCGGGCGCCTGTGGACGATGCGCATGTTCGCGGGGTTCGGCACCGCGCTCGACACCAATGCGCGCTTTAAAGAGATCATCCGCTCGGGGGGCACCGGGCTCTCGACGGCCTTTGACATGCCCACCCTGCTCGGCCTCGACTCCGACGACCCGATGGCCCTGGGCGAGGTCGGTCGCTGCGGGGTCGCGATCGACTCGCTCGCCGACATGCGCGACCTCTTCGCCGACATCGACCTCGCCGCGATCACCACGTCGATGACGATCAACTCCCCCGCCGCGGTGATGCTCGCGCTCTTCGTCGCCCAGGCCGAGGAGCGCGGGGTCCCTCGCGCGGCCCTCGGCGGCACCCTCCAGAACGACATCTTGAAGGAGTATCAGGCCCAGAAGGAGTTCGTCTTCCCCCCGCGCCAGTCGATGCGCCTGGTGCGCGATACGATGGCCTTCACCGCGGCGGAAATGCCGCGCTGGCACTCGATCAGCGTGTCGGGCTATCACATCCGCGAGGCCGGCTCGACCGCCGCCGAGGAGCTCGCGTTCACCCTGGCCAACGGCTTCGCGTACCTCGAGCTCGCGCGCGAGGGCGGGCTCAGCGTCGACGACGTCGGCCCGCGCCTCAGCTTCTTCTTCAACGCCCACATCGACTTCTTCGAAGAGATCGCCAAGTACCGCGCGGCGCGTCGGATCTGGGCGCGCTGGACGCGCGAGCACTACGGCGCCACCGACGAGCGCACGACCCAGCTGCGCTTCCACACCCAGACCGCGGGGGTCTCACTCACCGCCCAGCAGCCCGAGAACAACCTCAGCCGCACGGCGATCGAGGCGCTCGCCGGGGTGCTGGGGGGAACCCAGTCGCTGCACACCAACGCGATGGACGAGGCGCTGGCCCTGCCCAGCGAGCGTGCCGCGCGCCTCGCGCTGCGCACCCAGCAGATCATCGCCTACGAGACCAACGTCGCCAACGTCGCCGACCCCCTGGGCGGGAGCTATTACGTCGAGGAGCTCACCGACGAGATGGAGCGCCGGGCCGAGGCGATCTTCGCGGAGATCTCCGCGATGGGAGACGGCTCCATGCTCGAAGGGTGCATCAGGGGCATCGAGGACAACTGGTTCCAGGGTCGCATCGCCGACTCGGCCTACGAGCTCGAGCGCAGCTTCAACGCCGGCGAGCGCATCGTCGTCGGGGTCAACGACTTCACCGAGGGCAACGCCGAGGACGACCTCACGCTCTTGCGCGTGACCAACGCCGACGAGCAGCGCCAGGTCGCGCGCCTCAACGCCGCGCGACACGACCGCGACTCGGCTGCGACCGAGGCCGCGCTCAAGACCCTCGCCGAGCGCGCGCGCGACCCGGCGGCCAACCTCATGGGGACCCTCATCGACTGCGCGTCGGCCGGGGCGACCGTGGGCGAAATGATGTCGACGATGGCCGGGGTTTTCGGGCGTCACGTCGAGGTGCCGAGCCTGTGAGCACACGCGTGCTCGTCGCCAAGGTGGGCCTCGACGGCCACGACCGCGGGGTCAAGGTCGTCGCGCGCCTGCTGCGCGACGCGGGGTTCGAGGTCGTCTACACCGGGCTGTTCCAGACGCCCGAGACCGTCGCCGCCGCGGCGGTCGACGAGGACGTGGACGTCGTGGGGCTGTCGATGCTCTCGGGCGCTCACATGACCCTGGCGCCCCTCGTCGTCGAGGCGCTGCGCGCCGCGGGGTCGTCGGTCCCGGTGGTGGTGGGCGGGATCGTGCCGACCAACGACGTCGACGAGCTGCGCGCCGACGGCGTCGCCGCGGTCTTCGGCCCGGGCGCGACCAGCGCCGAGATCGTCGAGACGATCTCGGCCCTCGTCGCGGCGCGCGCCTAGCTCGACGCGCCCGAAGTCGTCACCTGGAGGTGGTCGACGTGCACCTGGCCGGGCCACCACGCCACAAAGTGGCCGTTGGCGGTCGTGGAGTTGACCGCCGTCGAGTCGTCGAGCACCACGGCGACGCCGGTCACGTTCGCGCCGACCTGGCCCTCGGCGACGCTCAAGGGCTGGCCGTTGCCCGAGGTCGAGAACTCGAAGGCGATAGCGGCGGAGTCCGGCGTCGACGCGGCGGCGTTCGAGTCGCCCAGGACGCGGACCGCGCTATTGGTCTCACTACCCCCGACGGGCGTTCCGCCTTGGGTCGACCCGCCGGTCACGGTGTTGTCGCCTGCGCCGCCCGCGGGAATGCCGCCCATCGACCCGAAGCCGCCGGTGTTCACCGCGGTGAAGGTCGGCGACGTGACGCAGAACACGGGGTCCGACGACGCTGCGTAGACCACGAGGGTGTAGGGGCCGCGCACGTCGGTCAGCGACACCGCGGGCAGCGGGCCTGGGGTCGAGCCGTCCGGCGCCGCGAGGGTCGCATACTGCGACGCGCAGGTCGACTCCGCGACGCTCACCTGGCCGGGGGTGGGTGCGGTCGTGTCGGGCGACCACCCCGCGAAGGCCGGGCTGGCCCACGGTCCCACAACGCCGACGGCAATCGCCGCGGCGCTGAGAACCCCGGCGCCCGTCGCGCCGAGGACGAGACGTCGTCGCGGCCGGCGCGACGCGGGCGTCGTCACCTCGGCGACAAGGTGCTCCTGACGGCGAGCGATCCACTCGTCGCTCAGGCGCGGAACGTGCGCGACTCCCAGTTCCTTGGTCATAGCAACTCCTTGTGGCTGTCGGTGGGGTGGGTCAGGGCGAGCTGGAGCTTGCGCCGGGTGCGCGACACGCGTGAGCGCACGGTGCCCACGGGCACGCCGAGCGCGGTCGCGGCCTCGGCGTAGGTGAGGCCGCTCCACAGGACGAGGTAGACGACCTCACGCTCGGGCTCGCTGAGGTCGCCCATCGCGTCGCGCGCGGCGACGAGTGACATCTCGGCGTCGAGGCGGTCCACCATCGCGTCGTCGACATCGCCCTCGCGCCGGTCGGGCAGGCGCGCGAGCGCGGCGCGGTGGCGGCGCAGCGAGCGAGCGGCGTTGCGTGAGGAGTTGACCGCCACGCCGAAGAGCCACGGAAGAGCCGAGTCGTTGACGATCGACACGAGGCGGCGGCGTCGCCAGGCTTCGAGGAAGACGACGCTGGTGAGGTCCTCGGCGAGGGTCGGGTTGCCGGTTCGCCAGTAGCAGAACGCGTAGACCGAGCGAGCGTGGCGGCGGAAGAGCTCGCCGAAGGCCTCGGGCTCGCCGGCGGCCAGCGCCCATAGCTCGGCGTCGCCGACGTCCTCGTAGCCGTTCATACCCCCATAGTGTCCGCAGCCGCCAAAAGGGTTCGCGCTAGGCGTCGCGCCGGGACATCCTCCACGCGCCGAGCGCGGTCCAGCCGACGATCCACGCGGCGATCACCAGCCACGCGACGGTCAGCGACTCGGGCACCAGGATCCGCCCCGATTGGGGATTGTTGCCGCCCATCGCCTGGGGCAGCGCGCTCGGCTCGATGTGCGCGGTCGCGAGGCCGACCAGCCCGCGCTGAATGTTGATGATGTGGGGAATCACGTTGCGCGAGAAGATCGGTCCGATGATCACCTCGAGGATGATCATGAGCACTACGGGGACGGTGCGCGACCCAATCAGCGACGAGAGGCCGAGCGCGACCATGAACCCGATGACCGCCTCGAGCTCGATCCACAGCCCGGACTCGACCATCAGCTTGATTGGGGGCGACAGGAAGAACCGGGTGTAGTCGACGTAGTCCTGATGGGCGAAACGCAGCGCCACCGCCTTCTCTTGGGCCTTGGTCACGTGGGTCGGGAGCTTTATCCCGGGCGGGAGCTTGACCTGTCCGGCGCCGGGGAAACGGCAGATCACGGGAACGATGAGGTCTCCCCCCGGCCAGTCACAGATGGCCTTGACTGGGTGGTCCACGGCCCAGGCGTTGAAGGCGCTCCGGGTGAGTCCCACGGGCGCGCCGGACCCGTTGTAGGTCTGGTGGGTCGGCGCGGCGAAGCAGCACACCGCGCAGACGATCGTGAATCCGACGGCGACCATCGACACCACGATCGCCAACCCCGCGGGGATGCGGGCGAGGTAGATCGCGAGTCGCGAGCGGCCCGTGACAACGAGGTGGCGGAACATCCCTTCGGTGAGGTCGTTGGAGCCCGCCGACGCGCCCACCGTCGCCGCGACGATGAACCCGAAGACGAACATCACCCCGGCGACCATCGCGTCGAATATCGAGGCGCCCCCCGCGGGTCCGTAGGACTTGGGGGCGACCGCGTGGGCGATGAGGCGGATCGCGAGGAAGATCGAGGGTACGCCGATGTTGACCGCGGCCAGGGCGATCATGAGGCCCCGGCGCTTGCGCAGCTCCATGAACCTCGTGGTGACCATCGACCACGTGGGGACCCACGAGCCGCGACGGTCGTCGGCGTCTGAGCGCGCCCGGGGTGCCGCGGTGGTCGCGGTGGTGGTCACGCGTCGCGCCGCGCCATGCGCCACGCCCCCAGCGCGGTCCACCCGATGAGCCACGCGGCGATGACCAGCCATGCGACGGTGAGCGTCTCGGGAACGAGGAGCCTGGACACCGGGTCATTGCCCCCGCCACCAAACACGCGAGGCAGCGCGCTCGGTTCGATGTGCGCGGTCGCGAGGCCGACGAGGCCTCGCTGGACGTTGATGAGGTGGGGAATCGTGTTCCTCGCGAAGATGGGGGTGATGATCACCTCGAAGACGATCATCAGCACGGTGGGCACCGTGCGCGTGCCGATGACCGACGCGAGGCCCAGCCCGACCATGAATCCGATGATCGCCTCGAGCTCGATCCACAGCCCGGACTGGATCATCAGTGAGATGGGTGGCGCGAGAAAGACCTTGGAGTAGTCGGCGTAGTCCTCGTTGGCGATCTTTCGCGCGGCGGTGATCTGCTGGGCGTGCGACGACGTGGGCGGTGGGGTCACTTGTGTCCCCGGGCCGCTCCCGCCGCGAATGGTTACGCCGTTGCGTCCGCCACAGGGCAGGAAGACGTTGACGTCGCGATAGGAGAAGTTGCAGATGACCGTCTTGGGGTGGTCGACCGCCCACGTGACGAACCCTTGGTGGGTCAGGTTGGCCGGGACGTTGACCCCGTTGTAGGAGAGCTGGGTCGGCGCCGCGAAGCAGCAGACCGCGCAGACAATGGTGAAGCCCGCCGCGACCATCGACACGACAATCGCCAGCCCCGCGGGGATGCGCGCGAAGAAGATCGCCAGACGCGATCGCCCGGTCACGACGAGGTGACGGAACATGCCGTCGGTGAGGTCGTTGGAGCCCGCCGACGCGCCGAGGGTCGCCGCGACGATGAAGCCGAAGATGAACATCACCCCGGCGACCATCGCGCTGAAGATGTCGTAGCCGCCGGCCGGTCCGTAGGACTTGGGGGCGACCGCGTGGGCGATGAGGCGGATGATGAGAAATATCGACGGCACGCCGATGTTGACGACCGCCATGGCGATCATCAGTCCCCGGCGCTTGCGCAGCTCCATCAGGCGCGTCGTGATCATCGTCCACGTGGGGACCCACGACCCGCGGTGGTCGGTGGTGGGCGCGGCGGTGACGACCGAGGTGCTCACTCGGACTCCCCCAGCCGGCTCGTCACCTGCAGGAACCACGACTCCAGCGAGACCTGAATCTCCTGGAGGCGGTAGACCGAGATCCCGCCCTCGACCAGACGTCGGTTGATGTCCGCGATCGCGTCGCGTGGCGTCTCGGGCGGCAGCTCGATCGTGAGGCCCTGCTCGGTCACGACGACGCGGGTCGCCACCCGGGCGGCCTCGACGAGGGGCGCGCCACGCTCGGGGGTCGAGCACTCGACTTCGAGGTCGCGCGCGGTCCCCGACAGGAGGTCAGTGATCGATCCCTGGCGAATGACCTTGCCGCGGTCAACGATGGCCACCGAGTCGCACGTGCGCTGGACCTCGTCGAGCAGGTGCGACGAGAGCACCACGGTGCGGCCCTCGGCGACGAGCGACTGGATCATGTCGCGCATGTCGTGCATGCCCGCGGGGTCGAGGCCGTTCATCGGCTCGTCGAGGATGAGCAGCTC
>JBOGFU010000092.1:0-11436 GCA_050743545.1 Acidimicrobiales bacterium
TCACTAGATATTGTGCGCCGTGAGCTATCGCATAGCAGGAAAAGGCGACGACTAGGCCAAAGGGCAGGAGCGCAGGCAGAAAGAAACTCCAGGACACCGCCGCAAATGCAAGAGCGCGTGGACTGCGGCGGAGGGCCGGAGATTGCGTGATTGCGACGACGAATAGGACGCCAGAGACGGCGTAGAGAGCAACGGCCACTGGCCAAGTCCAGATCATCAGGTCAGGGACACGAACGCCATACGAGGGCGGATAAAAGTCCGAGTGGCAAAGAGCCGGCAAGAGCCCACCGACTGCAGCCAGGTTGAGAGATAGCCGCAGTCTGTCGGGCTGGGCGACCTGGCGCGCCACGACGGCTACGTCGAGCGCCAGCTACGTCGCTGGCGCACCCAGTTCGAGCAGATGCGCGTCGACGGCGTCGACGACGGCGGGCTCGTCGAGGCCGCGGGCGACCGACTCGCGCAACGCGTGCCCGTCCAACAGCGCGTCGCGATTGTCCACGGCGACTACCGACCCGACAACACGGTGCTGGACCCCGAGGGGCGCGTGCGCGCGATCCTCGACTGGGAGATCTGCACCCTCGGTGACCCGCTCGCCGACGTCGGGGTATTCCTCGACTACTGGACCGAGGCGGGCGACCCCGTCGAGGCCCTGCTCGGCGCCGCGCCGACGACCGCGCCGGGGTTCGCGACTCGCGCCGACGTGCTCGACGCCTACGCGCGTCGCAGCGATTTGGACCTCAGTGACATCGCCTACTATCAGGCGTTCGGGTACTGGAAGTTGGCCTGCATCCTCCAGGGAGTGTTCGCGCGCTACCGCGCCGGCGCGACCGCCGGGGACCGGGGCAGCGTCACCGAGTTTCCGCGCCACATCGCCGGGCTGGCCGAGCGAGCGCTCGAGACGTTGGAGCACTGATGGACGATGAGATCTTTGACCGAATCATCTTCCTGTCCGACCCGACACTCTTAGAGCCGGTCCTGGTCTTCGCGCTCGAAGGCTGGATCGACGCGGGGCTCGGCTCGTCGACCGCGATGGGCACTCTGCTCACCACCGTCGACACCGACGTGCTCGCGACCTTTGACACCGAATACTTCATCGACCAGCGCGCGCGCCGGCCCATCGCGCGGATCGTCGACGGGGTGACGACCGAACTCACGTGGCCGGAGATACAGCTGCGCCACGGCAAGGACGGCGACGGCGCCGACGTGGTCTTCCTCGTCGGCCCCGAGCCCGACTTCCACTGGAGCGACTTCGTCGACGTGGTCACCGAGGCCGCGGGGCGCCTCGGGGTGCGCCTGGTCGTCGGGCTGGGCGCCTTCCCCGCGCCGACCCCGCACACCCGACCGGTCCGCGTGATCGGCACCGCGCCCAAAGAGAGCCAGCACCTGCTCGCGTCGGTCGGCACGGTCAGCGGGGAGATCGAGGTCCCCGCGGGGATCTCGTCCGCGCTGGAGCTCGGTTTCGCCGACGCGGGCTTCGACGTCGTCACGCTGTGGGCGCGCGTGCCCCACTACGTGGCGTCGATGCCCTACCCCCCGGCGGCGGCGGCGCTCATCGACGGCCTCGCGGCCGTCGGGCGCCTCACCCTGGACGCGGGCGCGCTGCGCGCGTCGGCCGACGAGACCCGCCAACGCGTCGACGACCTCGTCACCAACAACCCCGAGCACTCGTCGATGGTCAAGCAGCTCGAGGACGCCGCGGACCAGACCGAGGGCACGCCCCTCGGCGAGGAGCTCCCCAGCGGCGACGAGCTCGCCGCGGAGCTCGAGCGGTTCCTGCGCGGCGAGGCGAGCTAGCGCACGACGTCGTCGGCGGCCTCGGTCGCGAGGCCCAGCCCCAGCGCGTAGCCGTCGAGGAAGAGCCCCGACTCGCCCTGGCGCGGGTGGCGGTTGGCGCGTTCGTAGAACGCGGCGGAGTGGTCGACCTCGTGCAGGTGAGCGAGCTCGTGGACGAGCACCGCGTCGATGACCCACTCGGGGCACTGGCGCAGGCGCGTCGAGACCCTCACCTCGCGCGTCGCCGGCGAGCACGACGCCCAGCGAGCGCGCTGGTTGGAGACCCAGCGCACCGACGACGCGACGACGCCGTCGTTGTAGAGCTCAGCCAGGACACGCGCGCGCTCCTCGAGCGTCGCGTCACCGGCCGAGACCTGGGGTCGCTGGGAGATCAGGCGGTCGACCAGGTCGTCGACGAAGGCGACGCGCTCGCGACCGCGCAGGCGCGCGGGGATCTGGACGACGATGCGACTGCCCGACCAGTGGGCCGCGCCGGTCTTCTTGCGACGCGTCGACGCCCGGATCTCGACCTCGGGACGGTCGAAGCGGGGTGGCTCGATCAGCACGACGGGGTCGTTCGCGCCGCTGCGGCTCATCGGACGATGACGTTGACCAGGCGCGGCGGGCGCGAGACGACGCGGGACGGCTCGCGCCCGGCGAGCGCCGCGACGACGGTCGGTTCGACGAGCGCCATCGCGGCGGCGTCGGCCTCGGAGAGGTCGACGGGGACGTCGAGACGCGCGCGCACCTTGCCGTTGACCTCGACGACCATGACCACGGTGTCGACGCGCACCAGGTCGGGGTCGGCAACCGGCCACGCCTGACGGTGCACGGTCGCGTCGCCGGGGTGACGCTGCGACCAGAGCTCCGCCGCGACGTGTGGGGCAAGGGGCGCGAGCATCAGCACGAGTGAGTCGATGGCCTCGTCGAACGCGTCGCGCCCCGCGCCCTCGTCGGTTCGCGCCCATTTGGACACGGTGTTGAGCAGTTCCATGAGCGCGGGCACGGCGGTGTTGAAGCTCCACCGGTCGATGTCGGCGGTGACGCGCGCAATCGTGCGGTGGACCGCGCGGCGCGCTTCGTGGTCGCCCGGGGCGACGCCGCCGACCAGGTTGACCTCGTGGCCGTGCGCGAGGCGCCAGAGTCGGTCGATGAAGCGGGCACAGCCCTCGATCATCTCGTCGCTCTGACCGGTCCAGTCGACGTCGTCGGCGGGTGGTGCGGCGTAGAGGTGGAAGAGCCTCAGCCCGTCGGCACCCACGGTCTCGTAGTAGGGCTCGGGGGCGACCAGGTTGCCCTTGGACTTGGACATCTTGGTGCCGCCGAGGCGCACCATCCCCTGGGTGAAGAGGCGCGCGAAGGGCTCACGCGCGATGCCCGGCGCGAGCCCGGTGTCCTGGAGGGCCTTCATGTAGAAGCGCGCGTAGAGCAGGTGCAGGATCGCGTGCTCGACCCCACCGGTGTACTGGTCGACGGGCATCCACTTGGCGACCTCGACCGGGTCGAAGGCCACCCCCGGCGTGAACGGGTCGGCGAAGCGCAGGAAGTACCACGACGAGTCGCAGAAGGTGTCCATCGTGTCGGTCTCGCGGTGCGCGGGTGACCCGCACGTCGGGCAGTCCACGTCACGCCACGCGGCGTCGGTCGCCAGCGGCGACTGTCCCGACGGGGCCATGGTGACGTCCTCGGGCAGGAGCACGGGCAACTCGTCTACGGGCACGGGCACCATCCCGCAGGCGTCGCAGTAGACCACCGGGATGGGACAGCCCCAAAAGCGCTGGCGCGAGATAAGCCAATCGCGCAGCCGGTAGTTGACCTTGACCTCGCCGCGAGCGGCGTCGAGCAGGAACTCAGTCGCGACGACCTTGGCCTCGGCGACGTCGAGGCCATTGAGGAAGCCGGAGTTGACGTGGGGGCCATCGCCGCTAAACGCGCCTTCGACGCCATCGGGGGGCTCGACCGTTCGCACCACGCTGAGTTCGTGGGCGGACGCGAACGCGAAGTCACGCTCGTCCTCGGCGGGCACACCCATGATGGCGCCCGTGCCGTAGGAGCCCAGAACGTAGTCGGCGACGTAGACCGGCACGCGCTCTTCGTTGAAGGGGTTGAGGACGAACGACCCGGTGAACGCGCCGCGCTTCTCCCCGTTGGGGCCCTCGCTGACCATCGCGCGCTCGAGGTCGCTCTCAGAGAGCGCGCGCGCGACGAGCTTGTCGACCTCGGCGCGCTGGTCGTCGGTGGTCAGCTCCTCGAGCAGCGGGTGCTCGGGGGCGACGACCGCGTAGGTGACGCCAAAGCCCGTGTCGGGACGCGTCGTGAACACGCGCAGCGCGCGACTCGGGTCACTCGCCAGCGCCAGGTCGAACTCGACGCCCTCGGAGCGCCCGATCCAGTTTCGCTGCATCACCTTGACCTTGTCGGGCCACTCGAGGTCACCGAGGGAGTCGATCAACTCGTCGGCGTAGTCGGTGATCCGATAGAACCACTGCTCGAGCTCGCGGCGTTCGACAAGGTCGCCGCTTCGCTCGCAGGTTCCGTCGGCGAGGACCTGCTCGTTGGCCAGCACCGTCCCACACCCCGGGCACCAGTTGACCCTCGCCATCGCGCGATAGGCCAGCCCGGCCCGGAGGAACGTGAGGAAGATGAGCTGGGAGTAGCGCATGTAGTCCGCGTCGTCGCTGCGCAGCTCGCGCCGCCAGTCAAAGACCGCGCCCATGCGCACCAGCGAGCTCTTGAGCTCGGGGATCCGCGCCTCCACGAAGGCCCGTGGGTGGATGCCCGCCTTGATCGCGGCGTTTTCGGCTGGCAGGCCGAAGGAGTCGAAGCCAAAGGGCGACAGCACGGCACGCCCCCGCATGGTCTGGTAGCGCACCACGAGGTCACCGATCGTGTAGTTGCGCACGTGGCCCTGGTGGCCCGCGCCGCTCGGGTAGGGGTACATCGACAGCGCGTAGTAGCGCTCACGCGGGTCGTCGTTGTCGACCTCGTAGGTGCCCTCGTCGGCCCAGTACGCCTGCCAACGCGCCTCAACCTCGGCCACGTTAAAGGGTCGCGCCATTGTGACAGTCTAGGTAAGGGCCATTGCGGGGCCCGCAACGAGAGTCGGAGGAGTTGTGTCAGCACCCACCTTCGTCTTGGTGCACGGCGGGTGGGGCGGCGCGTGGTGCTGGCGCGACCTCGGCCACGAGCTCGACGCCCTCACGGTCGCGTGGACCGCGCTGGACCTGCCCAGCGCGCACGATCCGAGCGGCGAGCGCAACCTCGACGACGACGCCGACGCGCTGGTCGACCACGCGCGCGACCTCGGGCCGGTCGTCCTCGTCGGCCACAGCTACGGCGGCGCGGTCGTCGCGCAGGCCGCGTCAAGGCTGCCCGGGCTCGAGTCCCTGGTGTTCGTCGCCGCGTACGTCACCGTTCCGGGCGAGAGCGTGACCGAGTGCGCGCGGCGCGCACCGGCGCGCACCGTCCTCGACCACGCCATTGTCACCGACGGGCCGCTGTTGCGTCTCGACGAGGACCTCGCCGGAGATGCGCTATACGGGCGCTGCGAGGATCACGTTCGAACGTGGGCGGTCTCCATGCTCGGCACGCAGACCAAGGCGAGCTTTCGCGCGGCTCGCCACGGCTCGGATCCGTCCGTGCCACGTCGATACGTGAAGTGTCTCGACGACGAGTCCGTTCACGCCGTGGTGCAAGACGAGATGGCCGGGCGCTGCGACGAGTACGCCGAGATCGACGCCGACCACTCGCCGTTTCTCAGCGCGCCCGCGCGCCTGGCCCGCGTCATCACGGTGACCGACTCGGGTGTGTGAGCAAAGGGCCACTGGCCACGTGAACTCGTCGTGGCGCCCCGAGTGACTCACGGTGTGGCTGATAGCATTCGGGGCCCCTGGGGGTATAGCTCAGTTGGTAGAGCGCTTGACTGGCAGTCAAGAGGTCAGGGGTTCGAATCCCCTTACCTCCACTCGTTGTCCCATTCACCACACTGCTCGCGTTCAGTGGCCATGAGTAACGTCCGATCGCGCGGGCCCGGGAGCGGACGGACTCGTGCGACGTGCGTCAGTTGGAGGCAGCGGTCACCCACCCGAACTCGGAGGTGACCCGAAGCCCGGTGCCGGGCCGATGGAGCGGCGAGATGGCGTCGGCCAACGCGCGGCAGAACGCGTCATACCCGATCGCCTCGATTGCCGGAATCGACGGGCCGGCCGCGGCCAGTGCTCGGACGGCCGTCGGCACGTCCGGCCACTCGTTGACGACATTGACCGCTCCCCGCTCGATGAGGGTGAACCCGGTGTCAGCCAACATGGCCTCGATGACGCCAACTCGTCCCGTGTCGCCGTGCTCAATGTTGGACTCGCCGTGAGCTGGCGGGGAATACTCGATGACTTTCAAAAAGTAGGGCATGAGACCAAGGTTCTCGTACGCCCCCCAAAATGTCAGCCCCAGCCGACCACCCGGAGTGAGAACCCGGCGGGCCTCGGCGAGAGCACCTTCGCAACCCTTCCAGATGCCGTTGAAGCTTGTCGCAACGTCGAAGCTGTGATCGGCAAACGGCAGCTCGAACATGTCGCCGACCCGGAAGTCCCCGGCGGGCGTTCGGCAACGAGCGATCTCAATCAGCGATTCAGCAGCGTCCACGCCCGTGACCCCAGCCCCTCGGCGTGCGGCGATCTGAGCGGCGAAGCCCGACCCACACGCGATGTCGAGCAGCCTCACACCGAGCCCGACACCCAGCTCGTCGAAGACCAGCTCGTTGGCGGGCAGTGCGTAGGGCTCCATTAGGTACGCCCACTCCGACGATCTGGCACCCCAGGCTCTACCTGCTTCCTTCCAGTCCATGTGACCCCCCTCCCCGCTAAACGTACGACCGTGCTTGAATCTTAAACGAACGACCGTCTAAGATTCAAGTAGTTGAACACCGGATGAAGTGGCGGAGGACAATGACTCAACGAATGCCACCCGCGCGTCGGACTCGGGCGCCCGGCGAGCGATCGCGGGCTCTCGTCGTCGAGCGAGCGGCGCACCTGGCCACCATCGAAGGACTCGACGGCCTCTCCCTCGGCCGTCTCGCCGACGCGACGGGTATGGCGAAGAGCAGCGTCTACGCACTATTCGGATCCAAGGAGGAGCTCCAACTGTCAACGATCCACGCTGCGCGGGACCGCTTCGTCGTCGAGGTAGTCACCCCCGCGTTCGATGCGTCCGAACCCGGACGCGAGCGACTCCGTGCGCTTTGCGAGGGCTTCCTCTCCTACGTCGAAGGGCGCGTCTTCCCGGGCGGTTGCTTTTTTGTGGCTGCGTCCGCCGAGGTCGGCGCGCGTCGCGGTCGGGTTCACGACGAGGTGGCCCGCATCCAGCAGCAGTGGCGTGATCTGCTCGAGGGTGAAGCTCGTGCCGCCGTCAACAACGGGGAGCTCCCCAAGCACACCGATCCTGCGCAGGTTGCGTTCGAACTCGGCGCCATTCTCGCTGGGACGAACATCGTCAGCGTTCTCCACGATGATCATGGGATCGTTGCCCGGGCACGAACTGCCGTCGAGCACCGGCTGCACGTGTGATAGAGGCCGCATCCCCCACTCGGCCGCCACATCCCACAAAGGGGTTTGACGGTAGTCCCCTCGCCTCCACTCGAGACCGCGCTGCTCAACCACGGCGTCAACGCGGCGGTACTCGCCACCCCGAGCGACGCGAGTCGCAGCGACACCACCGCTTCTGAATCACGCGACGGCGAGCGCCGCGCCGCGCGCGGGGCGAACCGACGGCGAACGCCAGGCGATTGCGCCGTTGAGGAGCGAAAGGCCCACCGCGACGGCGACCCCGAAACGAAATCCGCCGGCCAACGCGTCGTTGAGTGGCAGGCCCCTCGCGATGAGGTGGGTCGCGTGCGAGGTGGTGAGCGTGGTGATGACCGCGAGACCCAGTGCCCCGCCGACCTGATACGACGCGGCCATCACACCCGAGGAGACCCCCGCGGTCTCGTGCTCGACGCCCGCGACCGCGGCGATCTGGGTGGGAACGCCCAGCGTGGTGATTCCCGCGCCGAAGAGCACGAAGCCGGGCAGAAACGTGGTCACGTACGAGCCGTCGACGGTCACGGTGGCGAGCACGATGAGACCCAGCAGGGTCATCGCCGCGCCCACGAGCTGCACCGGGCGCGTTCCGACACGCGTCGCCGCCTGGCCCGCGAGGACCGCGCCGACGATCGCGGCGACGCCCATGGGCAGGAACTCCAGCCCGGCGCCCAGCGCCGACTCGTGGCGAACCAGCTGCAGGAACGTGGAACTGAGATAGAAGACGGCGAGGATCCCCGCGCCGTTGACCGCGAGCATCAGGCTGCCCATGGTGAGCCCGCGGACCCGCAGGAGTGACAGCGGCAACATCGGGGCGACGGCGCGCCGCTCGACGCGCACGAAGGCCACTCCCAGCGCCGCGCTCGCGCCCAGCAGCGCGAGGACCTCGCCCGATCCCCAGCCCAACTCACCCGTGCGGATGACCCCGAGGACGAGCGCGAGCAGCGCGCCAGTGCCCAGCACCGCGCCCGCGACGTCGACGCCGCGGCGTGACTCGCTCGACCGGCTCTCACTCAGGACCAGTGGCGTAAGCGCGATGATCGCGACAATCGTCGGCACGTTGACGAAGAAGATCCACCGCCACGAGAGTGTGTCGACGAGGACCCCGCCGATGACGACGCCCAGGGTGCCGCCCAGACCCGCGAGGCCGCCCCAGATCCCGAGCGCGACGTCGCGCTGGCGCCCCGCCGGGAAGGCCACCGTGAGCAGCGACAGAGCCGCGGGCGCCATCATCGCGCCGCCCATGCCCTGGGTCGCGCGCACCGCGATGAGGGCCAGGGTGTTGGGCGCGAAGCCCGCGGCGAGGCTGGAAAGCCCGAAGAGCGCGAGCCCCATCGTGAAGACGCGACGGCGCCCCAGCGCGTCGGCGAGGCGCCCGCCCAGGAGCAGGAAGCCGCCGTAGAAGAGCACGTAGATACTGATGATCCACTGGAGGTTGTTGCCCGCGACGTGAAGGTCGCGCTGGATGTGCGGCAACGCGACGTTGACGATCGTGACGTCGAGCACGTCGATGAACTGCGCCACCGCGAGCAGCGTCAGCACCACCACCGGTCGACGCCACCGCGACGCCGGGGCGTCCACGTCGCCGGGCCTTGTCAGCACCATCTGGTCCATCAGGAGTCCTCCTCGTCCTATATGCCGTATATCTACGTCGTATAGGACGATAGCAGGCAACTATACGGAGTACAAGTAATTCCTCTACGTCGTAAAATTGGGCCTAGAATGGGTTCATGAGCGCCACCGTGGCCACTGACACCGCCCCGGACGACGGGGACGTCCGCGCACGCCTTTCGCGTGAGCAGATCGTCGACGAGGCCCTTGCCCTCGCCGACCGGCTCGGCCTCGAGGAGCTGACGCTGCGCAAGCTCGCGGTCCAGCTCGGGGTCACGCCCATGGCCCTCTACTGGCACCTACGCGACAAGGACGCCCTGCTCGACGCGCTCGGCGAGCGCCTCTTCGCGAGCATCGAGCTTCCGGCCCCGGTCGACGACTGGTTTAAGGACCTCACCGGCGTCAGCCACGCGATCACCGCGGGGCTTCGGCGGCACCTCGCCATCGCGCCGCTCGCGCTGTCGAGCATCGTGACCAGCGAGGCCGGGCTCGTCATCTCCGAGCGCGTGCTCTCACTTCTCGTGCGCGGGGGCCTTAGCGACGAGGACGCCGCCAACGCCGGCGCGTTCTTCCTCCACGGGGTCGTTGCGCTGCTCGGGTCGATCCCCGGGGCCCTGCCCGAGTCGCGACACGCGACCGCGGCCCGGCTCAGGGCCCGCGTCGCCGACTCGATTGACCTCTCCTCTTTTCCCGTGGTGTCGCGGATGGCGCCCCACCTGCTCGAATGCGACGACCAGGACGGCTTTATAGCCCAGGGGATCGAGATCCTGCTGCTCGGGATTCGAGGCCTGGTCGAGCGCGCTCCCGCTCCCTAGCCGTCGCCAGGACCGCGCCCTACTGGGCGAAGATCACGGTTCGGTCCCCCACCAGTGCGACGCGGTCCTGGGAGAGGAGTGTGACCGCGCGCGACAGCACGCCGCGCTCGACGTCACGACCGAGCGACACCAGGTCGCCCGGGCGCCTCGCGTGGCTCACCCGCACCACGTCCTGCTCAATGATCGGGCCCTCGTCGAGCGCGGGGGTCACGAAGTGGGCGGTCGCGCCGATGAGCTTGACCCCACGTTCGTACGCATGGTGGTACGGCCGCGGGCCCTTGAAGCCCGGCAGGAACGAGTGGTGGATGTTGACGATGCGCCCGACGTGGTCGGCGCAGAAGGCGTCCGAGAGCACCTGCATGTACCTCGCCAGGACGATGAAGTCGGGCCGCTCGGCGTCCACAATCGTGCGCAGACGGGCCTCCGCGACGTCCTTGGCCCCCGCGACGACGGGTACTTCGTGGAACGCGATGTCGTAGCGCGCGGCCAGCGCCGCGCAGTCCGCGTGATTGGAGACGACCGACGTGACGTCTAGGTCGAGGTCCCCTCGCTCGCGACGGTAGAGGAGGTCGGCCAGGCAGTGGTCCCAGCGCGACACCATGACGAGCGCGCGGCGCGGCGTTGACTCGTCGCGCAGGTGGAGGCGCGCGGCGAAGCGCTCGAGCTCGCCCTCCAGTGCGCCGAGGTGCGTCGCGACGTCGGCGACGTCGCTCTCGTAGCGCGTGCGCATCGAGAACTCGCTGGTCACCGGGTCGGAGAACTGGTCATTCTCCAAGATGTTGCCGCCGACGTCGGCGATCGCGGTGCTGGCCGCCCTCACGATGCCCGGTCGGTCCCGGCACTGCAGGGTGAGGATGAAGACCGGCACGACTCGATTATGGCCCGGCCCTCGATGGGCCCGGACCTAGAGCGCGACGAGCGCCTCGAAGTTCTCGTAGAGGCGGGGCTCGCCGCTGTCCGCGCGGGCGGACAGCGCGTGGGCCTTCACCTGATTCCAGATCCCGGGAATCCACCAGACGTCGACCACCAGGTCGCGGCTGAGCACGTTCTGCTTGACCAGGGTGCCGATCACCTCGAAGTAGTAGAGGACCTTGCCGACCGCCATGTTGGCCGACGTGTCGGCTGGGTCGAAGCCCTCGGTAAAGAGCTCACCGAGTGCGTCGTTGACCCCGAACTCGGTGCCCCAGCGCGCCAGCTCCACGATCAGCTTCGCGTCGTCGTAGTTCGCCACCATCACTACCCCCATCCCTTTGGGACGCCGTCGCCGGCGGCCATCTCTCTACTCGTCTAGCGCGTTGGCCGACCGAATCCGTCCAAGGTCCCACGCGTGGTGGTGGGCGTCGTGGGTGTTACCGCGCAACACGTCAATCGCGCGCTGGGCGCCACGGGTCTCGTGGGGCAGCCCCACGTCCGCCGCCGCGGCCTCGCGGTAGGCGTCGAGGTAGGGGCCGAGCACGCTGGCGAGCGACCACAGCGCGCCCTCGATCGGCACGACGTCGTAGCCGCGCGCGACCGCGACCTCGTCCTGGTCGACCCCGCGAAAGAGGTACTCCCCGCCCCTCGCCGAGGCGGCCATCCGCTCGGCGTGCAATCGCAGGTTGTCGGTGACGTGCAGCACGTAGGCCGACGCGCACCAGTCGAGCTCGGGGCAACGCGCGTCACCGGGT
>JBOGFU010000093.1:0-7842 GCA_050743545.1 Acidimicrobiales bacterium
ACGTGGGCGATCGCGGCGTCGCGTTGGTCGGCGCGCCAGCGCGCGGCGTCGATCGACCCCGCGCCCACCGCGGGCTTGACCACCACGTCGCCGTCGGGGAGCGCGACCTCGTCGCCCACGTCGACGAAGGTCGAGGCGACCACGCGCACGCCACGCGACGCGAGGTGGGCGAGGTAGTGCTTGTCCGAGGAGTACTCAATCACCGGGTAGGGGTTGGCGAGGTGGCGAACGCGCCTCGCCCAGGCGAGGAACTCGGCGCGCCGGGTCGCGTAGTCCCACGTCGATCGCACTACGACGAGGTCGTAGGCGTCCCATTGAACCTCGGGGGCGTCCCAGTCGCGCGCGTCGGCGTCGACGCCCTCGTCACCCAGCGCGGCGAGCAGCGCGTGCGAGTCGGGGTCGTCGGCGTGCGCGCACGTGGCGACGGCCACTCGCGTCACGGCGTGAAGAGCACCGTCGCGTGCTGGGCGAGCGCGGCGAGCGGGCCGGGCCAGACCCCGAAGACGACCGTCACCACGACCGCGACGCCGATCGTCAGCGCGCTGGGCCACGGCACGGCGACGCGCGTGGCCTCGCCGTCGTCGTCGTCGAAGAGGGTCAGCGCGAGGCGCAGGTAGAAGTAGGCGGCGATCGCCGCGCCGAGGAGCGCGACCAGCGCGAGCGCGCCGGCGCCGGTGTCGACCGCGGCGGCGAGCACGGCGAACTTCGCGTAGAAGCCCGTTGTGAGCGGAACCCCGAGCTGGCTGAGCAGCAGGAGCGCGAACGCGCCGCCCAGCCAGGGCTGGCGCCGCGCGAGCCCGCGGTAGCGCTCGACGCCGTGACCCTCGTCGCCGGGCCCCGCGACCAGGGTCATCACCGCGAAGGTGGCGACGACGACCGGCGCGTAGGTCATCAGGTAGAAGAGCGTCGCCGCGGTCCCGCGCGCGTCGGCGGCGTAGAGGCCCAGCAGGATGAACCCCGCGTGGTTGACGCTCGAGTACGCGAGCAGGCGCTTGACGTTGCGCTGGACCACGCCGAGGCTCGCGCCCACGACCGTCGACAGGGCAACGAGCACGAACAGGATCGGCCGCCACGTCGTCAGCTCGGTCCCCAACGCACTCACCAGCACGCGCAGGAACGCCGCGAACGCGCCGACCTTGACGATCGACGCCATGAAGCCGGTGACCGGAGTCGGCGCGCCCTCGTAGACGTCGGGCGACCACAGGTGGAAGGGCACGACCGCGACCTTGAAGGAGAAGCCCACGAGGAGCAGCGCGCCCCCGGCGTAGAGGAGCCCGGGGTGCAGCAGCGACGACGAGCCGAGGAAGTACGCGACGGAGGTGAGGTTGGTCGACCCAGTCGCGCCGTAGACGAGCGCCGCGCCGTAGATGAAGATCGCCGACGCGAACCCGCCCAGCAGGAAGTACTTCAGCCCCGCCTCGGACGACGCGGCGCGGTTGCGGTCGAACGCCGCCAGGACGTAGAGCCCGATCGAGAGGATCTCCAGGCCCAAGAACACCACGACGAGGTCGTTGGCCTGGCACATCAGCACCGCGCCCGCGGCGCTCGAGAGCGCGAGGATGTGGTACTCCGCGCCGCCAACTCGCTCGCGCGCGGACCAGTCGTGCGCCACCAACGTCGCCAGCGCCAGGCTCGCGCAGATCGTCGCGCCGGCGACGACGCCGAAGCCGTCGAGCACGATCGCGTGCGCGACGGTCGTGCTCGCGCCGTGGCGAGCGACGTCGGACCACTGGACGAACGCGGCGACGAACCCGGCGAGCGACCCGGCGACGGTGACCGAGGTCACGACCCCGCGCGCCAGCCCCCCGCGCACCAGCGCGCTCGCCACCAGCAGGCCCAGCGCCGCGCCGAACAGGATGATGACCGGCAGGATCGCCAGGTAGTGGATGGAGGGGACGACGACGCCGATCACTTGACGGCCCCGTGCACGAGGGTGTAGCCCGTGTAGCCCTGGGAGACCGACGGCGTGATGCGGTCGAGCGCGGGTCGCGGGAAGACCCCGAGCGCGACGACGAGGATGACGACGGGGACCATCACCCAGCGCTCGGCCGTCGACGCGTCGGCGACCCCCGCGGTGGCCTCATCGGGTCGCCCGTGAAAGACGCGCTGGTAGGCCCACAGCAGGTAGAGCGCGGCGAGGACCACGCCCAGGGTCGCGACGACCGCCCACCACGGGTGCACCGCGAAGGTCCCGATGAGGATGAGGAACTCGCTGACGAAGCCCGAGAGCCCGGGCAGCCCGATCGACGCCATCATCACCACGGTGAAGAGCCCGGCGAGCACGGGCGCGGGGGCCTGGAGTCCGGTGAGGCCCCGGATGGTCGAGTCGCCGCGGCGGCGCTCGACGAAGCCGATGAGCAGGAAGAACCCCGCGGTGATGACGCCGTGGTTGAACATCAACAGCACCGCGCCGGCGACCGCCTGGGGCGAGCCCGAGACCACGCCCAGGGTGATGAATCCCATCTGGGCCAGCGACGAGTACGCGACGAGGCGCTTCAAATCCGGGGTCACGCAGGCCAGCGCGGAGCCGTAGACGATCCCGATGACCGCGAGGGTCATCACCCACGGGCGCACGGTGCCCATCGCGAGGGGCAGCAGCCCGACCGCGAAGCGCAAGAGGCCGTAGCTGCCCAGCTTGGCGAGCAGCGCGGAGAGCTCCATGGAGCCCGCGGTGGGCGCCTCGGCGTAGGCGAGGGGCGACCACGTGTGGAACGGGAAGATCGGCGACTTGACCGCGAACGCGAGGGCGAAGGCGACGAAGAGCCACACCGCGGCCGAGTGGCTCATCGCCGTGTCGCGCAGCGCGGAGAATGCGAAGGTCAGGTCGCCACCGGCCTGGTGCTGGTGCATGACCCCGAGGTACAGCAGCCCGACGAAGAGGAACGCCGAGCCCGCGAAGGTGTAGACGAAGAAAGTCAGCGCCGCGCGAGCGCGCTGGCGCGCCCCCCAGCGCGCGATGAGGAAGTAGCTCGGCACGAGCGTGAGCTCGAAGAAGATGAAGAACTCCAACAGGTCGCGCGAGACGAACGCGCCCAGCGTGAAGGACGTGAGCACGAGCAGCCACGCGACGAAGGGGGCCTCGTCGCGCCGGTCGCGCGCGCCCAGCAGCGCGAGGGGCAGCACCAGCGCGCTGAGCGCGACCATGAGCAGGCTTAAGCCGTCGAGGCCGACGTCGTAGGCCAACCCGAAGGGCGCGGCGAGCACGTGGCGGCTCGCGAAGTCGAAGGTCGAGGCCGACGCGCCCGCGCGATAGAGGACGACGACGACGACCGTGAGGCCCACGAGCACGACCGACGTCGCCACGGCCACCACGTAGGCGGCGCCCTCGCGCCGGCGCGTCGCGAGCGCGGCCCCCGCGCCCACGAGGGGCACGACCAGCAGGCTCAAGAGCCAGAGCGACGAGTGCATCAGCCCGCCCGCGCCACGAGGTAGACGACGATGACCATGAGCCCGAGCGCCATGGCCAGCGCGTACTGGCGCACGAAGCCCGACTGGACCTTGCGCACGCCCTCGGCGCTGCGGCGCACCCCCGACGCGACGCCGAGCACCGCGCCGTCGATGACGCGGGGCTCGACGACGTCGCCCGCGAACCCCGCGGCCGCGGTGAGCGGGCGGCCCAGCGCCGCGTCGTAGGCGTCGTCCCAGTGCCAGACGCGCTGGAGGAAGGTCGGCTCGAGGCGCGCGTCGCTCGTGCGGTCGCGCCACAGGCTGAACGCCGCGGCGAGGCCGATCAGCGCGACCACCACGTCGACCCCCGCGAGCGCGTACTGGGCGCCCGTCGACGCGTGGGTCGTCAGCGGCGAGAAGCCGAACGCCGGGTCGAGGAAGCCCGCGAGCGAGCGCCCGTGCGCCCAGGGAAGGTCGAGCACGCCGCCGGCCACCGACAGCGCGGCCAGCACCACCAGGGGCAGCGTCATGAGCCAGGGCGACTCGTGAGGGTCGTGGCCGTGGGTGGCGTCACGAAAGCGCTCCTCGCCCCGGAAGGTGAGCACGAAGAGCCGGCTCATGTAGTAGCCGGTGAGCATCGCGGTCACCACGCCGAGCGCCCAGAGCGGCTTGGAGTAGGAGAAGACGTTGGTGAGCACCTCGCCCTTGGACCAGAAGCCCGCGAAGGGCGGGATCCCCGAGATGGTGAGCCAGCCGACCAGGAACGTGGGGAAGGTGAGGGGCAGGTAGCGCCGGAGCCCGCCCATCTTGCCGAGGTCCTGCTCGCCGCCCAGCGCGTGGATCACCGACCCCGAGCCGAGGAAGAGCAGCGCCTTGAAGAACGCGTGGCTCACCATGAGGAAGATCGCCGCGGAGTAGGCGCCCGCGCCGACCGCGAGCACCATGTAGCCGATCTGGCTCACCGTGGAGAAGGCCAGGACCTTTTTGATGTCGCGCTGCGCGCACGCGATCGTCGCCGCGACGAACGAGGTCACCCCGCCCACCACGGCGATCGTCGTGCGCCCCGGGACGCTGAGCTCGAGCACCGGGGCCATCCGACAGAGCAGGTAGACCCCCGCGGTGACCATCGTCGCGGCGTGGATCAGGGCCGACACCGGGGTCGGGCCCTCCATCGCGTCGGGCAGCCAGTTGAACAGCGGGATCTGGGCCGACTTTCCCGTTGCGCCGAGCAGCAGCGCGAGCACGACGAGGGTCGCCACGGTGGGCGTCAAGGTTCCGGCGTGGGAGAACACGCTCAGGTAGGTCAGCGTGTGCAGGCGGCTGAACAGCAGAAACATCGCCACCAGCAGGCCGACGTCACCGACGCGGTTGTAGATGAACGCCTTCTTGCCCGCGCTCGCCGCGGCGTCGCGGTCGAAGTAGTAGCTCACCAGCCAGTACGAGCAGACCCCCACGCCCTCCCAGCCCACGAAGGTCAGCACCAGGTTGTTGGCGAGGACCAGCATGAGCATCGAGAACACGAAGAGGTTGAGGTACAAGAAGAACTTGCGGTAGTCGCGTTCGCCGGCCATGTAGCCGATCGAGTACAGGTGGATCAACGCCGAGATCCCCGTGACGAACAGGCACATCGTGACCGACAGGGGGTCGACCAGCAACGCCGCGGGGACGCGCAGGCTGCCCACCGAGATCCACGAGAAGAGGTGGACCGTGACCTCGCGGCGCGAGTCGCCGAGGAGCACGAAGTACGTCACCACCGAGCAGACGAAGCTCGCCGCCACCGCCGACGTGGCCCACACGCCGATCGCGCGCTCGGAGAGGCGACGGCCATTGACCAGCACGGCGAGGAAGCCCGCGAGCGGCAAGAGGACGATCAGCGTCGCGACGTGGGCCATCAGCCCTTCATCTCCGAGAGCTCGTCGACCGACGTCGACGAACGCCGTCTAAAGACCGCGACGACGATACCGAGCCCCACGGTGACCTCGGCGGCGGCCACCACCATGATGAAGAACACCGTCGCCTGGCCCCCGATGTCACCCAGGGTGCGCGAGAACGTGACGAAGGTGAGGGTCACCGCGTTGAGCATCAGCTCGATGCACATGAACATGATGAGCGCGCTGCGGCGCGTGAGCAGCCCGAACGCGCCGACGCCAAAGAGCAGCGCGCCGAGGATGAGGTACCACGCCGCGGGGACGTTCACGACTCCCCCTCGTCGAGTCGGCGCTCGCGGCGCGCGAGCACCACCGCGCCGACGACCGCGATGACGAGCAGCGCCGCGGTCGCCTCGAACGCGAAGAGGTAGGTGGTGAAGACCGCGGTGCCGAGCTCTCGCACGTCCCCGGCGCCGTTGGTGGTCGCGACGCCGTTGGTCGACACCGCGCTCGCGCCGGTGACCCAGTGCGAGCGCGCCATCAGCGCGATCAGCCCCGCGACGGTGACGGCGACGCCCACGCCCGCGAGTCCGCGCTGGCCCACCAGCGGTTCGACGCGCACGCCGTCGTGGCGGTCGACCCCGAGGAACATGATCACGAAGAGGAAGAGGACCACGATCGCCCCGGCGTAGACGATGATCTGGACCGCGGCGAGGAAGTCGGCGGACTGGGCGACGAAGGCCACCGCCACGCCGAAGAGGGTCATGATCAGGCAGAGCGCCGAGTGCACGGGGTTGCGCGCGGCGAGCACGCCCACCGAGCCGACGAGGACCAGCACCGCCGAGGTCGCGAAGACCAGCACGTCGACGCTCGAAAAGGTGGCCGACAGGATCACGCGGTCCCCTTGCGGCGTGGTCGTCGAGCGAGGCGCTCGCGCAGCGCGGGCAGCTTGGCGATCAAGCCGTCGAGCCCGCGCTGGTCGAGGGGCACGTCCTCGGGGCTGAGGTGGCGGTCGAACGCGCGCCGGATCGACTTGGTCCCGGTGGCCTCGGCGTCGCCCTCCCCCGACTGACCGGCCTCCGCGGCGCGCGCGCCGAAGCCCAGGTCGCCCGTCCACTGGACGACGCCCTCGAAGGACGCGTCGCCGTTGGGCGACGTCGCGCGCATCCACCCCCCGGTCATCTCGGCCTCGCCCTCGCGCCAGTCCTCCCAGGGCAGTCGCTGGGGGAAGCCCTGGTCGTCGACGACGAGCTCGGCCTTGGTGTAGATCGCGTCCGCGCGGTTGGTGAAGGAGAACTCGAAGAGCTTGGACTCGGTGATCGCCTGGGTCGGGCAGGCCTCGACGCACAGGTCACAGTGGATGCAGCGCAGGTAGTTGATCTCGTAGACGTAGCCGTAGCGCTCGCCCGGGCTCACCGGGTGGTCGGGCGGGTTGTCGAGCCCGCGCACGTAGATGCAGTCGGCCGGGCAGACCCCCGCGCACAGCTCGCAGCCGATGCACTTCTCCATCCCGTCCTCGTAGCGGTTGAGGACGTGGCGGCCGTGCTGGCGGGGCTGCTTGGGACGCTTGACCGCCGGGTAGCTGTTGGTCACGGTCGGGCGCGCGAGGTGGCGCAGGGTGAGCTTGAACCCGCCGAAGAAGTCCATCGCGCGCGCCATCACTCACCCTCCTCGTCGGTGTGCGCGCGCAGCACCTCGCCGGGCAGGGGGCGCTCACCGACGACGGGGAGCACCGCGTGGGCGCGCTCGCGCCCCGTGCCGAGCTCGAACGCGCGACTGAGCACGGTCCAGGCGATGAGCACGAGCGCGGCCATCGAGAAGCCCCACGCGCGGCTCACCAGGAAGCCCGCGACGACGAGCATCCAGCCGAGCGACAGCGGGATGAGCCGCTTCCAGCCGAGGTCCATGAGCTGGTCGTAGCGAAAGCGCGGCAGCGACGCGCGGAACCAGACGTAGGCGAAGGCGAACGCGGTCGTCTTGGCGAGGAACCAGACGACCGGGAAGACCCAGCGCAGGTGCGACACGGGGGGCACCCAGCCCGCGGGGCCGCCGAGGAAGAGGGTGACGATGATCGCCGACATGGTGATGGTGTTCATGTACTCGGCGAGGAAGAAGATCGCGAAGCGGAACGACGAGTACTCGGTGTGGAAACCTCCCACGAGCTCGCTCTCGGCCTCGACGACGTCGAAGGGCGGGCGGTTGAGCTCGGCGGTGATCGCGATGACGAACACGACGAAGGGCACGACGCCCAAGCGAATGAGGTTCCAGTGCCAGAGGCCGTGGGCCTGGGAGTTGACGATGTCGTGGGTCGTGAGCGACCCCGTCGCGAGCACGACCGTGACCACGGTCATGCCCAGCGCGGCCTCGTAGCTGATCATCTGGGCGGTCGCGCGCACGCTCGAGAGCAGCGGGTACTTGGACCCCGACGACCAGCCCGCGAGCATCACCCCGTAGACCGAGATCCCCGACATCGCGAGGAGCACCAGGATCCCCACGGGGGGGTTGGCCGCCTGGAGCTCGACGGCGTGGCCCGCGATGTGCAGGGTGCCGCCGATGGGCACGATCGCGAAGGTGACGAACGCCGGGA
>JBOGFU010000094.1:0-5043 GCA_050743545.1 Acidimicrobiales bacterium
GGGTCGCCCAGCACGGCTTTCACGTCTTCGCGGTCTACCCCTGGCTCGGGCTGCTGCGCGCGGGGCACGAGGGCCCGGCGCTCACCGTGCTCGACCGCTGTCGGATCCGATGGGGCCGCGTGGTGGGCCTCGACGGCGACTTCGTCTCCGTGACGAGCCGAGGGCTGGGGTTCGAGGGCTCCCGACTGACGCTGGGCGACGAGCGTCTCGAGGTCGCGCGCCGGCGCGCGAGCTCGCTCGGCCTTGTCGACGACCTCGTCGTGGGCGACGTCGTCGCGCTGCACTGGGACTGGGTCTGCGACCGACTCAGCGCGAGCCAGCTCGCGTGGCTGCGTCACGCGACGCGGGTCAACCTCGACGCCGTCAACTCGCTCGCCCGGCCCGGTCCCTCGGTCGCCTGCGACGCCTAGGCGCGTCGCGTCCCCGGCGCGGGCCGGCGCGGCCCCGACACCGCGGGGTGGCCGGCGAGGAAGTACCGAGACGGTCGGTCCACCGCGCGCGTGATCCCCACGCGCGGGGACGACGAGACGCGTGCGTCGACCTCGCCCGGCGCGTCGGCGAAGGAGACCCGCGACCCTCGCGCGCAGCAGTCGAGGCCGTTGTCGTCCCCCGTGATCCCGAGGCCTCGCGTCAACAGCCCCGGTCCGCGAAGGAGCTCTAGCACCGCGGCGTCCCGCGCGGTCCCGGCGACCACTTCGGCGGCGCGAAGCAGCACGGCGCTGGCGTCACCGACGGTTCCGGTGACGACGTTCACACACCAGTGGACCCCGTAGCTGCGGTAGACGTAGAGGTGACCGGCCGGGCCGAACATCACCTCGGTGCGTGGCGTCGGACCGCGGAACGCGTGGCTCGCGGGGTCGTCGCGCCCGGCGTACGCCTCGACCTCGACGAGGCGGGCGTACGTAGGGCGTCGCGCGTAGTGCACGACGAGGAACCGCCCCACGAGGTCGGCGGCGACGTCGTCGGGTGCGCGAGCGAAGAAAGGTCGACCGAGCCGGCGCGCCACGGCACCACAGTGCCAGGCGCCGGGGGGAGGCGACGAGACCAGCGAGGCGCACCGGCGCCGCCCCTCCAACCCTCACCGAGTGGTAGGCCTGGCGGCGTGGAAGGCGTCACCGTGTGCACCGCGCGCGGTCGCGCCCACGGGGCGGCTCGAGCGCGTTGGTGCGCGGGCGGGTCCGCCGCGCTGGCTCTCGCGGTCGCGATGACCGTGGGGACCCTGTCGACTACGTCGTCGGCCGCGAGCCGAGCGAGCTCCATCGCCACCGCACCGGTGAAGGTCGCGGCGACCGCCCGCGGTCGGGTCGCCTATCGCGAGATCGGGCGGGGCCCGCCCCTGGTCATGATCATGGGCTTCACGGGCACCATGGAGTCGTGGGAGCCCATCTTCGTTGACTCGCTGGCGAGGAGCTTTCGCGTCGTGGTCTTTGACAACGCGGGTCTCGGCGCGACCACGATGCCCTCGGGCACGCTGACGATCACGACGATGGCCGACCAGACGAGTGCGTTGATCTCCGCGCTGCACCTGGGTCGCGTCGACGTGCTGGGCTATTCGATGGGCGGAATGATCGCTCAGTCACTCGCGGTTCACCATCCGACCCAGCTTCGCAAGTTGGTCCTGTGCGCGACGTTTCCGGGGGACGGCAGCGTTGACCGCCCGGCGCAGAAGCTCATCAACGACCTGACGAGCGGGAGTCCGCGGAGGGCCTTTTACGTGCTGTTCCCGTCCAACCAGCAGATGGCCTTCGACTCCCAAGTTGCTCAGGGGGCGGCCTACCCCGCGTCGGCCCCGGCGAGCGCGACGGTCGTCGCGGCCCAGCGCGCCGCGTCGATCGGGTGGTGGGAGGGTGACGACCCCGCGGGCCATCGCCTGGCCTCCCTCGACCTGCCCACTCTGGTCAGCGACGGCGCGGTCGACCGGCTCGACCCGGTGGTGAACGACCGACGCGTGGCGCACCTGATTGCGAGGTCGCGTCTGGTGATCTACCCCGACGCAGGCCACTCGTTCATCTACCAAGAGGGGACCCCGTTCGTCCACCTGGTGACGACCTTCCTCCTGGGCCCGCCGCCACCCGCCGCGACGTCCACGATCCGAGCGCGCTACCTCTCCGACTTCGCGGCGTATTCGAATGCCGGTCGGGCGTGGGGTGCGCGCCTCACGTCGCTCGGAAACTCCAGCCCGGTCGCCAAGTACCTGTCGGCCGACCTCGTCTTCGCGGCGGCCTACGTCACGTTCGACGACAGCCTGCTGAACCTGGGCGCCACGGGTCAGTTGGGTCGACTCATCGACCACGCCGTCGGCGCCGACGTCCGGGTCATGACCGACGTACTGGCACTGACCGGGTCCACCTCGGTGCCCGGGCCGTCGTGGACGACCGCGATCACGACGGACTCCAAGGGAGTCGTGACGAGCGAGGACGCCTTGCGCGCGGCGCTCGGAATCGCCAAATTGCCGACCACGACGACGACGGTGCGCTCGACCTCGAGCGGCTAACGACGGTCGTGGCACGATGGGCTCGATGCCCGACGCCCTTACCGTCCTCTTCGTCCCGGAGAGCGCGTTCGGCCCCACGAACAACTGCGTCGGCGTGGGACGAAGGCTCCTCGAGCGCGGACATCGCGTGGTCTTCGCCGCGGAGCGCTCCTGGGAGGGGCGACTCGCCCCGCTCGGATTCGACGAAGAGCTCGTGGACCTCGCGCCCGCGGCCGACGCGAGCGCCGACGACGCGGGCCAGTTCTGGAAGGACTACATCAACGCGATCTCGCCCGAGTTCTCCCGACCGACGATCGAGCAGCTCGCCACGGTGATCCGTCCCATCTGGGAGGAGCTCATCGCGGGCTCGCGCTACGCCCACGAGCGCCTCACCGACGTGGTCGCTCGCGTCGCCCCCGACGTGATCGTTCAGGACGACGTCATCGGATTCCCGGCGCTGGTCAGCGCGGGCGTGCCATTCGTGCGCATGGTGTCGTGCAACCCCTTGGAGGTTCCCGGGGTCGGCGTCGCGCCGGCGTTCTCCGGGCTCGGCGAAGGTGACGTCGAGGGATTCATGCGCTTTCGCGCGGCCTATCGCGAGACCCACCTCGCGTTGTGGCGCGACTTCGACGAATGGTTTCGCGCTCAGGGCGCGCCCGGGCTACCCGAACTGGAGTTCTGCCCGGGCGGGGACGTCAACCTCTACGTCTATCCCGAGGAGCTCGACTACGTCGACGCGCGGCCGCTCGGCGCGACGTGGCACCGGCTCGAGTCCTCGGTGCGCGAGACCGACGCGGACGTTGAGCTCCCCGCCGGTTTCGCCGACGGGCACCGGCCAGTCGTGTACTTCAGCCTGGGCAGCCTCGGCAGCGCCGACGTGGGCCTCATGCGTCGTGTGATAGCCGCGTTGGCTAGCGAGCCCTACGACGTCATCGTCTCGATGGGCCCGCGTCACGACGAGATCGAACTCGCCGACAACATGTGGGGCACCGAGTTCGTTCCCCAGACGCGGTTGCTCCCGCTCGCCGACGTGGTCATCACCCACGGCGGCAACAACACCACCACCGAGGCGATGCACTTCGCCAAGCCAATGGTCGTGCTTCCGCTCTTCTGGGACCAGTACGACAACGCCCAGCGCGTCGACGAGCGCGGATTCGGTGCGCGGCTCGACAGCTACGGGTTCTCGTCCGAAGAACTTCGCGAGTGTGTCGCTGGGCTCATCTCGGACGCGTCCCTGCGCGAACGACTCGACGGCGCGGGCCGTCGCATTCGAGCCGCTGATGGCGTCGGACGCGCGGCGACGTTGATCGAGAGCGCGGCCCGGTCCGCGCGGCCCCCCGCGATCGCGCTAGAGCGCGGTCGTGACGACGCGGACTTCGTTGAGTGACGTCGCGGTAACCGTGACGACCGTAGTAAAGACCTGGACCCGGGCGTAGAGGTAGTTGGCCACGACGAGCGCGCGATTTCGGGCTAACCCAGGATTGGCCTTGGCGTAGCCGGTGTAGGTAACTCGGGAGTTCAAGCGCAGCTTCTTCGCGAGGGTGTTCAGCAGGGCTTTGTCCGTGGGCGAGAGCGTCCGAGACGTCGCCGCGAAGGTGATCGCGACCGGCGCGGGAAGCTTCTTCTTGGTGACGACTGTCGTGGTCGTTACCGCCGTCAGGGGAGTGATGCCAAAGGTCACGTCGGCTTCGGCGTTGGCCGGCTCGCTCGATGGAGTCTGCAGGTTGGCGGTCAGCGACGACCCGGTGCCAGTCCAGTAGCCGCCATTGAGGCTGGTCCAGTCGGCTGGACCGACTCCGTTGAAGATGTTTGCCGACCAGCCATTGTTGGGCGGAAACGAGAAGGTGATGTCCACGTCCATGTTGGCGACGAGCGGGATCTTGGCGACGCAGGTCGTGGGATTGGTGAGCACGCACGACACGCTCTGAGATCCTTGGGCGTGCGCGGCGAGCGGCCACACCAACGTGGCGAGCAGCGCGCCGACGCCGAGCGTGGCAACAGCTCGCGGCGCAACGCGCGTGGGGTTCATGGTGGACAACGCTAGAGACGGCGCCCGATGTCAGCGAGGGCGGTACCACCTCTCGGCGAAGCGAGCCAACCCCACCAGACCTCACAACCGCCGCGACGCGCGGTGAGATGGGCCACTGCTATCGCGCCGCTCAACCGAGACGAGTTGATGAGGAGCTTCGTTGCCACCCCCGTGGCGCCAGGCCGCGAGGGTGGCAACGAATCAGCTCTAGAGCAAGCTTCCGATCTTGACGCTGGTGGCGTCGAGTGTCCCGACGCCAACACCGTTCACGCCGGTGGCTGAGACCTGGTCACCGAGCAACACGTCAGCAAGGGTCGCGGCCCCGCCGCCGGCGAGGGTGAATGACGTGTTTGATGAGACCGTGACGATTTCGACTTGGTGCGAGTGCGACGTCAACGTAATCGTGTTACCGGCAATTGCCGAGACGACGCCGGTGAACTTGATGACGTCAATGGTCAGCTTGACAATGGCCTGGGGCGCGGTGGGGGTGAGCACCAGGTCGACCGCCTCGCCCAGGGCCAGCGCCGCCGCGCTCGAGGGC
>JBOGFU010000095.1:0-3514 GCA_050743545.1 Acidimicrobiales bacterium
GTCGTTCGGGCGTCCCGAGGGCTCGGGCGGGCTAGCCCGCGTTGCGCGGGTAGTGGCACGCGACCGAGCGACCGGGAGCGAGCTCGACGAGCACGGGCTTTTCGGTTGAGCAACGGTCCGTCGCCACGGGGCAGCGCGGGTGGAACGGGCAGCCCGACGGCTTCATCGACGGGTTGGGCACGTCGCCGGTGAGCACGATGCGCTCGCGCGGGCGCGCGGTGCCGTCGTCGAGCTCCGGCACGACCGAGAGGAGGGCCTCGGTATAGGGGTGGAGCGGGCGTTCGTAGAGGGTCTCGACGTCGCCGAGCTCGACCAACTCACCGAGGTACATCACCCCCACCCGGTCTGACACGTGTCTTACGACGCCCAAGTCGTGCGCGATAAAGACGTAGGTCAGCCCCAACTCGCGCTGGAGGTCGGCCATCAGGTTGAGGACCTGGGCCTGAACCGACACGTCGAGCGCCGAGACCGGCTCGTCGGCGACGACGAGCGACGGGCTGAGCGCGAGCGCGCGGGCGATGCCGATGCGCTGGCGTTGGCCGCCCGAGAACTCGTGGGGGTAGCGATTGACCGACGCCGGGTCGAGGCCGACGATGCGGAAGAGCTCGTCGACCCTCGACCGGGTTGCCTCGCCGTCGCCGAAGCGGCTGATCTTCAGGGGCTCGGCGACGATGTCGCCCGCGCGTCGACGGGGGTTGAGCGACGCGTAGGGGTCCTGAAAGACCAGTTGCATCTCGCGTCGGTGCGGTCGCAGGCGTCGCCGCGAGAGCCCCGTGATCTCGACGCCGTTGAACTCGACGCGCCCGGAGGTCACCGGCATCAGCTGGACCAGGCATCGCGCCAGCGTTGACTTGCCGCACCCCGATTCGCCGACGATGCCCAGCGTCTCGCCGCGTCGAACCTCGAGCGACACCCCGGCGACGGCCTGCACGACGACCTTGGCGCCGGCGCGCTTGGAGCGCAGGTGGAAGTTCTTCACGACGTCGGTCGCGCGCAACAGCACGTCGCTCACGGTGCGACCTCGCCGTCGACGCGCCGGCGACTGTCGACCTTGCGCTCCGCGGGCAGCCAGCACGCGTCGAGGTGCCCCCCGGCGCCCTCGAGGGACGGTCGCTCGTCGCACGCGTCGAAGCGGTAGGCGCAGCGCTGCGCGAACGCGCAGCCCGCGGGTAGGTCGAGGGGCGAGACCGCGGTGCCCGGGATCGTGACGAGGCGCGAGCGCTTGGTCTCGACGCGCGGCACCGCGCCGAGCAGCCCCCAGGTGTAGGGGTGGTGCGCCTCTCGGATGACCTCGCGGCGCGTGCCGACCTCGACGGGGCGCCCCGCGTACATGACGACGACTCGGTCGGCCATCTCCGAGATCACCCCCATATCGTGGGTGATGAGAACGATTGACGAGCCGTAGGTCTCCTGAAGGCGCTTCATCAGGTCGAGGATCTGGGCCTGGGTGGTCACGTCGAGCGCGGTCGTCGGCTCGTCGGCGATGAGCAGCTTGGGGTGGCACGACAGCGCCATCGCGATGACCACGCGTTGGCGCATGCCGCCGGAGAACTCGTGGGGGTAGAGGTTGACGCGCCGCGCGGGGTCGGGGATCCCCACCTCGCCGAGCAGATCGACCGCTCGACGCCGGGCCTCGGCCTTGGACACCTCCTCGTGCGCGCGAATCTGCTCGACGATCTGCCAGCCCACGGTGTACACCGGGGTCAGCGCGGTCATGGGGTCCTGGAAGACCATCGCGACCTCCGCGCCGCGGATCGAGCGCATCTCGTCGTCGGGGAGTCCGAGGATCTCGCGGCCCTGGAACCGCACCGCGCCCGAGATCGTGACGTTGGCGTCGCGCACGAGGCCCATCACGCTATACATCGCGACGCTCTTGCCCGACCCCGACTCCCCCACCACGCCCAGGACCTCCTGGCGCCCGACGCTGAGCGACAGCCCGTCGACGGCCCGCACGACCCCGCCGCGGGTCGCGAAGGAGACGCGCAGGTCGTCGACCTCGAGCAGGTTCTGCGTAGGGGTCGTCGTCTCAGGCAAGGCGCACCCGGGGGTCGAGCACCGCGTAGAGGACGTCGACGACCGCGTTGGCGAGCACGACGAAGAACGCGCCGTACATGACGCATCCCATGATCACCGGCAGGTCGAGGTCGGCGAGCGACTCGTAGGTCAGCCAGCCGATTCCGTGGAGGTTAAAGACGTACTCGGTGAGCAGCGCGGCTCCCCCGATGAGCGCGCCGAGGTCGAGTCCAAAGAGCGACACCACCGACACGAGCGAGCAGCGGAGGGCGTGGCGCACCAGGATGCGCCGCTCCGACAGGCCCTTGGCCCGCGCGGTGCGCACGTAGTCCTCGTTGAAGGCGTTGATGAGCTCGGCGCGCAGGACGCGCGCGTAGATGCCCGCGTAGAGCACGGCGAGGGTGAGCCACGGCAACAGCAGGTGCAGCGCCCACTGCGAGGGGCTCTGGGTGATTGAGACGTAGCCCGGCGACGGTACCCAGGAGAAGATCGAGTGGTGGAGTCCTCCCTGGGTCACGAGGTTGGTCACCTCCCCCAACCAGTACGCGGGGATGGAGATTCCCGCAATACCCACCAGGGTTATCAATGGGTCAATCACCCGACCGCGATTTCTCGCCGCGATGATTCCCCCGATCACCCCCGCGAAGATCCAAATGACCGCCGCGCCCAGCACCAGTGAGAGCGTCACCGGCGCGGCCGCGGTGATCTGGGGCACGACGCGGTCGCCGATATTGACGTAGCTCTGCAGGTCCTGCTTGATAAAGAGGTGATCCATCATGAGCACGTAGCGCACGGGCAGGGGGCGGTCGAGGCCGAACTCGTGGCGCACCTGGGCGACGATCTGGGGCGACGCGCTGCGACCGGCGATGCGCGCGGCGGGGTCTACCCCTGGCGTCGCGAAGAAGATGAGGAAGACCAGCACGCTGATCGCGAACATCACGAGGACCGCCGAGACGACTCGACGCACGACGAAGAGCCCCATCAGATGGAGCCCCGCAGCTTGGCCTTGGGATCGAAGGCGTCGCGCGCGCCGTCGCCCAGGACGTTGAGCGCCACCGCGGTGATCGCAATCATGATGCCGGGCGCGATCGCCACCGCGGGGCGCGTGTAGAGCAGGCCGAGCCCGTCGTTGATGATCGTGCCCCAGCTGGCGTTGGGCGGCTGGACGCCGATCGAGAGGAACGAGAGCGCGGACTCGGTGAGTAGGTCGAACGCCACCATCAGCGGGAAGAAGACAATGATGCTGGGCGCGACGTTGGGCAGGATCTCCTTGATCAATATCCGCGCGTCCGACGCCCCCGATCCAATCGCCGCCTGGATGAACTCGCGCTCGCGCAACGAGAGCACGATGCCGCGGATCGGTCGCGCGACGTAGGGCACGAAGACCCCCGCGATGATCAGAATCGGCAGGAGGAGCGATCCGGCGCCGATGTGAATGGGGCCCAGCTGAAGGCCACTGGTGAGCAGGATGACCGACAGGGAGATCGCGAGCAGGTACACC
>JBOGFU010000096.1:0-1761 GCA_050743545.1 Acidimicrobiales bacterium
GCCTACTACAGCGTCTCTAAGTTCGCGCTCGAGGGCTACGCCGAGGCCCTCGCCTACGAGATCGCGCCCTTCGGCGTGCGCGTGACGCTGGTCCAACCCGGCAACTTCTCGACGGGGTTCTCCGACGCGCGCCGCGACGTGGTCTTAGCGCCCGACGACATCTACGCCGCGGCGATGACCAAGGCGGTCAAGCGCATGGAGAGCGACGAGCGCCACGGAGCCCGGCCCCACGTGTGCGCCACCACCGTCGGAAAGGTCCTCGCGTCGTCGCGCCCGCCGCTTCGCGTGACCACGGGTCGGGCCTTCGAGCGCGTCGGCCCCGTCGCCAAGCGAGTCCTGCCCTTCCGGCTGTTCGCCGCCGCGGCGAGGTCGAGCCTGGGGCTCTAGCTAGGTGAAGATGATCTCGCCACCGGCGGCGATGTTGTAGAACTCGCCGACGGTGATGACGTCCTTCACCTGGGGGATGAAGTCCTCGCGCGTGAAGCCGAAGAGGTCCACCGACGCCTTGCACGCGTAGAGCCCGCACCCGGTGTCGGCGATCATCTCCATGAACTCCGGGATCCCCGGGATGTCGAAGTGCTCCATCTTCTTTTCCATCATCCGCGTCGCGATCGCCGACATCCCCGGCAGCGCGCCGACCAGGCTCGCCATGTGCATGCCCGGGTTGCCGACCGTGGCGACCTTGATGTGGTGGAGGCGCTGGGCGTGGATCGCGTCGAGTCCGAAGAACGTGAAGAACAGGTTGGCCTCTATCCCCTCGGCGCGCGCGCCGTTGGCCATGATCAGCCCGGGGTAGACGCCCTCCAGCGACCCCTTGGAGATGATGATCGAGACCTTGTCAATCGTGGGTTCCATGTCTGCTCCTTAGATGCAGCCGCGGGGCTTGGGGATCCCCGCGATCTTCGCGGCCAACTTCGCCGGCCCCTTGGGGAAGAGTTCGTAGAGCTCCTTGATTGGGACCCCCGAGGACTTGGAGAGCTCGCGCACGCTCGGCCCGGTGCCCTTGGCCTCGAACGCCGCGCGCATGAAGCGGATGACGTACCAGTGGCGCTCGGTGAGCTCGGCCACGCCGTTGCGCGCGGCGATCTCCGGCGCCATCTCCTCGCGCCACTGGCTCGGGTCGCTAAAGAAGCCCTCGTCGGTGAGGTCGACGCTCACGCCGCTCAGGGTGTCCACGCTCATCTCGCTACCTCCTCTGACAGGTCGGCCAGGTGCTTGCCGGCAAGCGGCATTGTCGAATGCAGACCGGGCAGGTCGCGCCCGGGCAGCAGGCTGTGCCAGTAGAGAAACTGGAACATCAGCTTGCCCACGTGGTTGAGGAGCGACTCGCGCATGAGGGGCAGGCCCACGACCCCGGGGAAGTGTCCCGACACCGGCTCCGTCTCGTAGTTGAAGTCGATGAGCATCGCCTTGTGATAGCCGGTCTCGATGAAGCAGTTGGCGTGGCCGTCGTAACTCGCGTCGAGCTCGTCGCCGGCGATGAAGCGCCGCACGTTCTCGACCAGCACCTCGCCCTCGAAGTGGGTGACCGACCCCGCCTTGGAGACCGGGATCGCCGTAGCGTCACCCAGCGCGAAGACGTTGGGCGCGGCGAGCGACTGCAGGGTGTGCGGGTCCGTCGCGACGAACCCCAACGCGTCGCCGAGGCCCGGGCTGCGAGTGACGAACTCCGCGCCGCCGTGGACCGGGATCACGACCCCCAAGTCGAAGGCCACGTCGCGGCCGTCGTAGGAGGTGAGCAGACCCCCCGCGGGGTAGGCC
>JBOGFU010000097.1:0-1649 GCA_050743545.1 Acidimicrobiales bacterium
AAGTACGACACGGCCTTCTCCCTCACCCACTTGGGCGAGATCGGCGGCCACGAGCGGCACGCGCCGCCGGCCCCGCGGGGCTGACTACCCCAGGCGGTACGCGACAATCGCCGGATGACCAACCCCCGTGGTGCCCGGGTCGCCCTCGGGAACGATGATGGTGTTGCCCGCGACCGCGAGGGTCGCGTTGGTCGCCCCCGCCAGCTTGCGGTGGTAGACGATCGCTCCCGTCTGGCGATTGAGCGCGATGAGCACCCCGTTGAAAAGGGTCGTCACCACTAGGTCGTTGACCACAGTCGCCGCCCCCAGGGGTAGCCCGGAGACCTTAGTGTCCCACTCGACCTTGCCGGTCGCGAGGTTGAGCGCCTCGACCTCACCCTTGGCCGTGGTTGTCGCGGTCGCCTGGCCCGTGACCTGGCTCAACTTGGTGTAGCGCAGCTCAAGGTCGCAGGTGTCAACGAAGACGCTCTGACCGGCGACCGCCATGTTGGTGAGGATCCCCCCGAAGGACCCGGGCAGGAAGGAGAACGGGAGCTTCAGCGTGCCGCGGTGCTCGAGCGCGTTGAGCGAGTCGTTGTCGTGGCCGTTGTGCTCGCCAACGGGGGCCTTCCAGACCAGGCGCCCGTCGTGCGCGTTCATCTCGTAGACGAAGCCCATCTTCCCGCCGCCGATGACGACCGGGGTCGCGCCCACGCGCGCGGCGATCGGCGACGCCTGCATGTCGTAGTCCTTGAAGTCGTTGGGCACGCCCTGGTAGTACCAACGGAGCCTCCCCGTCGCGGCGTCGAGGTTGACCAGGCTGTTGGTGTAGAGCTGGCGGGCCGGCTCGCTGATCGCCGAGCCCACGGTCTGGTACGGGTTGCCCGTGCCGTAGGTGACCGACCCGTCGGAACCGACGAGGGGCGTCTCCCACGCGCCCCCCGCGCCGAGGCCGAGCGACTCGACGCCCGCGTCGGGGGTCTTCACGGTGTTAAAGGTCCACAGCCGTCGTCCGTTCGACGCGCGCAGCGCGAGCAGGATCCCGCCGCCGGGGGCCGCGCCGTACTGGCTCGCGAGGTAGACGCGGCCGTTGGCCACCTGGGGCTGCATGCCAAACGTGCCCTGGCCGTGGCCTAAGAGGTGCCGGTCGATCCAAATCGGATGACCGGTCGAAGCGTCGAGGGCGAACGCCTCGGTGGGCGCGAGCGCGTAGACGACACCGCGCGACACCGCGACGCCGTTGGGTCCCGGGCCGCTGCGCAGCGCCTGGCCCAGCCAGTACTCCCACAGCTTCGCGCCGGTCGCGAGGGAGAGCGCGTAGACGTTGGAGTACATGTCCTGGACGTAGACCACCGAGCCCACGACGACGGGGTTCGCGACGAGCGAGCCGAGCTTGTCGAGGCTCTTCGCGGCCTTGCCGGTGATCGAAAAGGTCCACGCGACCTTGAGAGAGCCGACGTTGGCCGAGGTGATCGTGGAGCCGACCACGTCCCGCGTGTTGTCGAGGTCACCGTTGGGGTACTCCCAGGAGCCCGCGGCTCTCGGAGCCGCGACCGCGACGCGCTCGCCGACGCCCGTCGCCAGCACGCCCGACGCCGCCAACGCCGCCGCGAGGGCCCCCACGCGAATCCGCCGCGCCGTCGTCACGCCCCGCCTCCCCTAGCCCGGGG
>JBOGFU010000098.1:0-2467 GCA_050743545.1 Acidimicrobiales bacterium
CGCCGATGATGAGCACGCGCTCGCCGATCTCTTCGATGTGACCGAAGGAGACCGACTCGAGCCAGTCGATCCCGATGTGGACGTGGGCGTCGTCGTCGTGGCGGCCCGGCAGGTCGAGCTCCTTGCCGCGCGGCGCGCCCACCCCGACGTAGACCGCGTCGTAGCCCTCGTCGAGCAGCCGGCGCAGGCTCTCGACCGGGCTGTTGTATCGAACGTCGACCCCCATGTCGATGATCACCTGGGTCTCGTCGGTGAGGACCTTCTCCGGCAAGCGGAACTCGGGGATGTTGGACCACATCAGACCGCCCGCGCGGTCGAACTTCTCGAGCATCACGACCTCGTAGCCGAGGGGCAACAGGTCGTTGGCCACGGTGAGCGAGCTGGGCCCCGCGCCGATGCACGCGACGCGCTTGCCGTTCTTGGTCGCCGCCGCGACGGGCAGGCGGTCGGCGATGTCGCCCTTGAGGTCCGACGCGACGCGCTTCACGCGGCAGATCGCCACCGGCTGGCCGTCGACGCGGCCGCGTCGACAGGCCGGCTCACAGGGTCGGTCGCACGTGCGACACAAGATCCCGGGAAAGACGTTGGACTCTCGGTTGAGCAGGTAGGCGTCGTCGAAGCGTCCCTGGGCAATCAGGCGGATGTAGCCGGGCACGTCGGTGTGCGCCGGACAGGCGTATTGGCAGTCGACGACCCGGTGGTAGTAGTCCGGGTCCTGGACGTCCGTCGCTCTCACCGCGCTCCTTACTCCGCCAGCGAAAAAACGCGTGCGTCGCACGTCAAATCTACTAGAGCCACTTGGCCGACCGACCCCACCACACCGGGATTTGGTGGTCGCGAGGGCGAACTGTGACCTTGGTCCTAGTTCAGCGTGACGCTCTGGCCCGGGTCGATCGCCTCGAGGGTCGTCGACGTGCCGGCGAGCAGGGGCGCGAGCGCGTCGGGCGTGCCCGTGAGCATGGGAAATGTCCCGTAGTGGTAGGGCACGAGTCGACGCACGCCCAGCAGACCGACGGCGTAGGCGGCCTCGCGCGGACCCATGTTGTAGTGGCCGTCGATGGGCAGGAACGCGGTGTCGGGCCGGTAGAGGTCACGAATGATCGCCATGTCGGAGAAGACGTTGGTGTCCCCCGACACGTAGATGGGCCCACCTTCGCCCACGGGCAAGTGGGCGACGAAGCCCGCCGCGGTGCCGCCGTAGAGGTCGGGCAGGCCCTCGCCGGCGCCGACCCCGCACGAGTGGTCCGCGGTGACCATCGTGAGCGAGACGTCACCGACGCCGACCGTTCCGCCCTTGTTCATCCCGACGATGTTCTCCACGCCCTGCCCCGCGAAGTATCCCGCCAGTTCGTGGATGGCCACCACCGTCGCCCCGGTCGCGAGCGCCAGGGGCACGACCGAGCCCATGTGGTCGAAGTGGCCGTGGGTCACGGCGATGACGTCGACCTCTCCCAGGTCATCGACGCCCACGGGGCTCTTGGGATTCTCCAGCCACGGGTCAAAGACCACCCGCGTGCCTGAGTTGGTCGCGAGCAGGAGCGTCGCGTGGCCCAGCCAGGTCACCGTGCCGCGCGCGCCCACCACGTTGGCCTCGCTCATCTCTTCGCTCCTCAGTGCCACGGCGCCCACCTCTCACGACCGCGGTCGGTCGACGCGCCCAAAGTAGTGGCCGCCCTTGGCGACCGCAACGCGGACTCCCCGTCGCGTCAGCGCTGACGACGTGATCGTCGCCGCCCGCCGGGCCCGCCGGTGCGCCCGCTCACCCGGTCAGCGACGCGGTCTTGTTGAACATCTTCGTGAGGGTCGCCGCGCCACGAGCGTGGCCCAACCTCGCCAGTCCAAATATCTGATCGACCGTCGCGAGCAGGCTGTAGTGATTCGCGGGTCGCGAATAGGTCGACCCCGGCCGCGTCGCCGCGCTGATGAGAATGGTCGCGACCCGTCCACCGCCGCTCGTCGCGCTGACCTCGCCGCGCGGCGACACGCCCGCGTTGCCGACGCCCTCGTCGAACGTGACGAAGAGCGCTCCCCCCGCGCGGAACGCCGAGCTCGACGTCACCTCGTTGACGAAGCCCGTCAGCCACGCCGCGGCGACCGCGGTCGAGCAGTCGTGGCCGTCGTGGCACAGGTCGGGGGTGACCCACACGAAGTCGGGCACCGACGACGCGGGCTTGGCGAGCGTCGGCGCGAGGTCGCTCAGTGGTCGAAGGTGCGAGCAGACCGAGCGACTCGAGCGCACGCTCTCGAAGTAGCGCCAGGGGTTGTGCTTGGCCGCGTAGTCGACTCCGCCGTAGGGGGCGAGGAAGCACGGCGAGGGAATGCCCTCGACGTACGCGTCCCACGAGACGTGCGCCGCGCTGAGCTGGGCGCCCAAGTTGGGCCGGTTGAGGTAGCACGTCACGCAGTCGCTGGTCACTCCCCAGGTGCCGCCGCTGACGAGGGCCAGGTAGTTGGGCAGGCTCGGATG
>JBOGFU010000099.1:0-6182 GCA_050743545.1 Acidimicrobiales bacterium
GTCGAGCTCATGCACCTCGCGTCGCTCTACCACGACGACGTCATGGACGACGCCGCGGTGCGACGCAACGTCGACAGCGTCAACGCTCGATTCGGCAACCTCATCGCCATCGTCGCCGGCGACTACCTCATGGCGCGCTCCGCGGCGATTGCCGCGGACTTGGGCACCGACGTCGCGGGTCTGCTCGCGCGAACCCTGGCCTGGCTGACGCGCGGCCAGATCTCCGAGGTGCGCACGTCATTCTCCGTCGAGCGCACCGAGGGCGACTACTTCGAGGCGATCGAGGGCAAGACCGCGTCGCTGATGTCGTCGAGCTGTCGCGTGGGGGCGCTCACCGCGGGCCTCGCCGCGCACGAGGCCGACGCGCTCACGACCTTCGGTCGGTGCTTTGGCATGGTGTACCAGCTGCGCGACGACATCTTGGACGTCGTCGCGGTCGAGAACCAGCTGGGCAAGCCCGCGGGCCAGGACCTCGCCGAGGGGATCTACACCTTGCCCACGCTGGTCGCGCTGAAGGACCACGACGTCGGCGAGCAGCTGCGTGGCGTGCTCGGGCGCGCGCTCGACGACGAGGACCGCGAACGAGCGCGCAAGCTCGTGGTCGCCACCGACGGGGTCGAGGCGACGGTCGCCGCCGCCGAGCGATTCCTCGGCGAGGCCCGCGTCGCGCTGGACTCGCTCGGGCGCGACCGGCTCGCGAGCGGGCTGTCGTCGCTCATCGGCTCGCTGCTCGAGGACCTGCCGGCGACCAACCCGTCGGGCGCCTAGCTCTGACTCAGATCGACGAGGGCAGCGCGGCGATGATTGTCTGGGCGATCACGTAGTAGCCGGTCTTGTTGGGGTGGTCGTCGGGCCCGAAGGGGTACGCCGCGCACATCCACGTGAGTTGACAGATCCTGGCGACGTTGGTCGGCACCTGGCCGTAGTGCGTCAACGTGGTCGGCTTCGTGTCGGTGCTGTCGAAGGCCGCGGCGACGTTCGCGACCGCGACCCCCGCCGCGCGGTAGGCGGCGGTGAGAACGCCGTCGAGGCGCTCCATGTCGGCGAGGCTCTCGGTGGCCCGGGCCGGGCCGGGACTGACCTTGAGGTAGCGAAAGAGGAACGGGTCCGCGTAGGTCAGCCCGACCAGGTGAACCTGGGGGCCGGCGGCGCTGGTGAGTTGGTGCAAGATCCCCGGGAGGTCCTTCTTCACCTCGGCAATTCCCGTGTTGACGCACGCGGTCGCGAGCGGAACGACCCACAGGCAGGGGCGAACGTTGTTGAAGCCGAGGTCGATGGAGACGACCCCGGGGTCGTTCCGATGGCTACGCAGAAACGCCTCCGCGGTGGTGAGCTGGGTCGCGGGCAGCTTGTAGCAGTGGTCACCCGCGCCCGCCATGGACTGAGCGGTCTCGCCCATGCAGCCGATCTTGTGGAGCACGAGTTTCGTGCCCTTCGCCGCTTCGATCCGCACGACCTCGTCGCCGTATCCCTCTTTGGTGAACGCGCCGTTGTGCGCGGGGTTGCCCGTGGGCTGCACCCCCAGCGACGCCGACGCCCCGACGTCGACGTAGAAGGGCGTCGGTGACGACCCCGTGGCGTGACGCGGGGTGACGAGGAGCCCGGCCGCCGTCGCTCCGACGACGAGGACGAGCGCGACCACCGCGCTCAGCGGGCCGCGACGCCGACGCGGTCGCTCGCGCCGGTGACGGGGCTCGTAGCCCCGTATGGTCCGTCGTCGTCGTGGGGTCACGAACTGACGCCCCCACCCTTCCGCCACCGACGGGTGGGCGCGACGACCGACCGCGCGTTGTCGCGCGTGCGTGAAAGAAGGGACCAAGCGCGCGACATCGATTGACGATTTGGGGGAGTCACAAGATTCTCACAGACTGCACTTCGCGCCACTGGACCCATCCACCCTAGACTCTCAGCGGAGGTCGGGCGACCACTCGCGGGGGCATTGGTGAGCGGTGTGGTTCGTTCGTTAACGCGAAATGAGTTCGTACGTTGACGAGTGACGGTTCGGCTCCACTCCTTTCGCTGCCAACGCGACAGGGCAAGCCCCGCGATCGGGGACTGACCATCGTCGTCGACGGTGGCCTGCCCACGCGCCACTTCATCGACATCGTCTCTTCGAGTGGCGACGCCATCGACTTTGTCAAGTTCGGTTGGGGGACGGCGCTCGTCACCAAGGACCTCAAGGAGAAGATCGCCGCGCTCCGCGACGCCAACATCAACTTCTTCGTCGGTGGATCGCTCTTCGAGAAGTCCCTCGTTCAAGGTCGATTCGCCGAGTTTCGCGCGTTTTGCCACGATCTCGGAGCGCTCCACATCGAGGTCTCCAACGGCACGGTCGACCTCAGCGATGACGAGAAGTGTCGCTACGTCAGCGAGCTCGCCCGGGACTTCACGGTCATCTCCGAGGTCGGGATGAAGGACCAGGCGCGGTCGGACGTCATGGCGCCCCACGTGTGGAACTCGTGCATCCGCGCCGACCTAGAGGCCGGCGCCGCGCTCGTCACCCTCGAGACCCGCGAGTCGGGCACGAGCGGGCTCTGTCGGTCCAACGGCGAGCTGCGCTATGGCCTGGTCGAGGAGATCCTCACCTCAGGGGTCGACGTCAATCGTCTCGTGTTCGAGGCCCCGGTTCAGCACCTACAGAACTACTTCATCCGTCGCATCGGCCCCGACGCGAACTTTGGCAACGTGGCCGCCCACGACGTGATCGGGCTCGAGACGGTTCGTTTGGGCCTGCGCAGCGAGACCCTGCTCGACTTTGAGGCGTCGCCGTGGCCGCGCACGCTGGAGCGTCCGTGAGGGAGGCACGCGATGTCTTTCACCTCGCGATCCCCGTCTTCGACCTCGACGAGACCTTCGACTTCTACGTCGCGACGCTGGGCTGCAAACTCGCGCGGCGCTACGACGATCGCGTGACGCTGGACTTCTTCGGCGACCAGCTCGTCTGCCACCTCACCGAAACCCCGTCGCCGCGACCCACCATGGCCGACATCACCACGATGTACCCGCGTCACTTCGGCGTCATCTTCCGCGACGCCGCCGACTTCGACGCGCTCTACCAGCTCTGTCGTCAGCGCGACGTCGCGTTCTACGCCGACGTGTCGAACCGGTTCGAGGGTCGCGTCGAGGTCCACCGGACCTTCGTCGTGTGCGACCCGTCGAACAACCTCCTTGAGTTCAAGCACTACGCCGACTCTCGGATGATGTACTAAGGGTCGGTCCCGTGCGCGACACCACCTCCGACGAACCGAGCGCCCTCGCCACGCTCGTGCACACGCGTTCGCGCTCGAACCCGTCGTCGCCGTTCCTCGTGAGCGCGACGAGCGACGCCGAGCTGACGTTCGGCACGCTCGCCACCGAGGTGGAGCGGTGGCGAGCGCGCTTCGCCGACGAGGGGCTCGCCCCCGGATCACGCCTCGGCCTCGGCGTGGCAGACCCGCTGACCTTCGCGACGATCTATCTCGCCGGGCTCAGCGCACGCCTGTGGGTCGTCCCGATCGATCCGACCCTCGAGACCGCCAACCCGGACCTCTTCGCGCGCCGCGCTCAACGCACGGGCACCACTCTGCACGCTGGTGACTCACCCCACGGGGTCACGCTTCGTCGAATAGGCGACGCCGCCGGCGCACCCACGGCCGACGACGGTGGGGTCGTCATGGCGTCGTCGGGCACCACGGGTACCCCCAAGGTGATGAACCTCGGCGCCACTCAACTCCTCGACACCGCGGCACTCGTCGCGAGTCACAACGAGCTCACCGCGTTCGACCGCGGCTTTAACCCGCTGCCCCTCTTCCACATCAACGCCCAGGTCGTCGGCGTGCTGGCGTCGCTGCACGCGGGTTCGTCGCTCGTGCTCGACGACCGCTTTCACCGCACCAACTTCTGGGCCACCGTCGAGCGACTCGGCGTCACCTGGGTCAACGCCGTGCCCGCGATCATCTCGCGGCTGCTCCCCCTGCACGACGACGAGCGGGTCGCCGCGTCAATCCGCTTCGTGCGCTCGGCGTCCGCGCCCCTGTCGTCCGGTCTCATGGCCACCTTCGAGGCCGAGACCGGCCTCGTCATCATCGAGTCCTACGGCATGACCGAGGCCGCGAGCCAGATCTGCGCCAACCCGTTGGTGGGACCACGACGCGCCGGCTCCGTGGGTCGCCCGGTCGGCGTCAACGTGCGGGTGGTCAACGCGGGAGGGTCCGCGGCCGCCGGCGACGTGGGCGACGTCGAGATCACGGGGCCGACGGTCGTCGACCACTACGACGGCCCCGGCTACGAGGACCGCTTCAGCGCAGACGGGTGGCTGCGCACCGGTGACGTCGGCTACCTCGACGACGACGGCTACCTCTTCCTCGTCGGGCGCAGCGACGACGTGATCAACCGCGGCGGCGAGAAGATCTACCCGCGCGAGATCGAAGAGGTCCTCGCGCGCTCGTCCGACGTGCGCGCGGTCTGCGTCGTGGGCGAGGACCACCCGGTCTTCGGCCAGGTGCCCGTCGCCTACGTCGAGCTGGTCAACGTCGACGAGTCGACCGACGTCGAGACCATCGCGCCCATCGTCAAGGAGCTGCGCGAGACGTTGATGTCAGCGTTCTCGCGAACTCGGCGCCCGGCGTCGCTGCGCGTCGTCGCGGCGCTCCCGACCCACGCCACCGGAAAGGTCCAGGTCGGAGGGCTGCGTCGCTCTCCGCCCGCCGCGCTCGTCACCGAGGCGGTGGGGTGAGCCGACGCGAAGGTCCGCGCCCCCGTCGACACCCATGAGCGACCCGGCCTCGGGCACCCGAAAGCGGCTCGACCACGTCGACGCCATGCGACCGGTCAAGCAGGTCGCCGTCATCTCCACTCACGCGATCATCTTCCTCGCACCGGTGACCGCGGGGCTCGCGCGCCAGAACCTGCTCGTCTTCACGCACTTCTCTCGCGAGGCGTTCCTCTTCGTGTCGGCGTGCATGCTCGCCTACAGCTACCAGACGGCCGAGCGGGTCGAGCTGCGTCACTACGTGAAGCGCCGTTTCGTCGCGGTGGGGATTCCCTACCTCACCTGGACCGTCATCTACTTCTTCTACGTCTCGCTCGTGCGCCGGTCGGGCTTCCCCTACTACGGGGACAACACCCATCTCATCCTCGGCTGGAGCGGGCTGCACCGGCTCGCGCACCTGACCCTGGTCGGCTACTACCACCTCTACTACCTGGTCGTGCTGATCGAGTTCTACGTGGTGTTCCCCCTCGTGCTGCGCGCGGTGCGTCGCGCGCAGCGCTGGCACGGGCGCCTTATCCTGGCCGCGCTCGCCGCCCAGGTCCTCTACGACATCTTCTGGCGCCAGATCTTCCGGGTCGTGGTCGACCTCCACCTCGCCTCCGCGTCGACCGCGGGTTTCTGGGAGTCGCGGGCGGTGACCTCCTACACCTTCGTGCTCGTCTCGGGGATCGTCGTCGCGCTGCACCTCGACGCCGTGCACGACTGGATCTGCGCCCACCGCTACCTGATCCTCGGATTCACCGGGGCCGCGGGGCTCTACGCGGTGCTCATGGACTCGTGGAGGGGCACGGGGTTCGCCCACCGCGTGCTCGTCCCGGGGTTCGACCCGTTCTCGATCTCGGTCATCCCCTACAACGTCGGCGCGATCCTGTGCGTCTACCTGCTCGGGGTCTACCTGGTCGGCGAGCGGCGCTCCGTGCGCACGCGCGCGGTGGTTGCGTCCGGCGCGGAGTGCGCCTACGGGATCTACCTCTCGCAGCTGCTGTGGATACCGATCCTGGTGCGCGTGGTCGCCGCGGTGCGACCGGGCGGCCCGTGGTGGATCACGACCTTCGTCGCGGTCGTCATCGTCTATCTCGCCGGCTTCGCCTTCGCGGGCCTGGCCGCTCGAACCCCCCTCGCGCGCGGGCTCACCGGTCGCGGGGTCGCGACCTGGGGGTCGCTCGTCCCGCACTGGCGGGTGGCGCCGGCGCCGCCCGCCGAGTCCTACGACGACGGCCCGCTGGACCTGACCGCGAGCGACTGACCTAGGCGCGCGCGACGTCGACACGCCACACGCTCGCGTTGCCCACGTCGCCCCACGGGGCGCCCACCACGTCGCCGCTCGTCGACAACGCCCTCAAGACCCGCACGACCCCGCCGTGGGTTACGACCAGCGTGCGCCCGTCGGGGTCGACGGCGGCCAGCGAGCGCGCCGCGGCGCCGACGCGCT
>JBOGFU010000100.1:0-3705 GCA_050743545.1 Acidimicrobiales bacterium
ACTCTGGAGAGATAATGGCAACGACGCCGAAGAAACAACCGGCCAAGCGCCCCGCAAAGCGCACAATGAGCGCGGACCACAAGGCGAAGCTCGCCCAGGGCCGCAACGAGTCGCGCGTGGTGAGCAAGTACCTCGACGCGCTCGCCGCGGGCAAGGGCAAGCGCGGTCGCAAGCGCACCCCCGAGTCAATCTCGATGGTGATCACGCGCATCGACAAGGAGCTCGGCGCCGCGTCGCCGATCCGGCGCCTCGAGCTCACCCAAAAGCGCTACGACCTCGTCGCCGAGCGTCAGCGCCTCCTCACCCGGGTGGACCTGTCCGGTCTGGAGAAGGACTTCGTCAAGGTCGCCAAGTCCTACGCGGCGCGCAACGGCATCTCCTATGGCGCGTTCCGTGAGCTCGGCGTGACCGCGGAGGTCCTCAAGCGCGCGGGCGTCGCCCGCACCCGCTCCTAAACCCGGGGTGACCGGCGCCGACGACGGCCCCGCGCGGTCCCTCGCCGTCGAGGGCTTTCGCGACGGCGCGCGCTACGACTCGGTGCGACCCGACTACCCGGTCGCCGCGCTCGACTACCTCACCCGCGCGGCGGGCCTCACGAGGTCCTCGCGCGTGCTCGACCTCGGCGCGGGCACCGGGATCCTTACCCGCCAGCTCCTCGGCTACGTCGACGACGTCGTCGCGGTGGAGCCCACCGCCGGGATGCGCGACGTGCTGCGACGAGCGCTGCCCGAGGTCACCGCGCTCGACGGGCGAGACGTCGCGATCCCCCTCGCCGACGCGTCGCTCGACGCGGTCTTCGTCGCCCAGGCGTTTCACTGGTTCGACGCGCCGCGCGCGCTCGACGAGATCCGTCGGGTGCTGCGCCCCGGCGCCACGTTGGCCCTGCTGTGGAACGAGCGAGACGAAACGGTTCCCTGGGTCGGTGACCTCAGCCGCGCGATGCGCTGGGACGTGTGCATGCCCTACGAGGTCGGGCGTGACTTCGCGCCGGTCGTCGCCGCGGGGCCCTTCGTCGACGTCGAGCGCCGGAGCTTTGATCACCACCAGGTCCTCACCCGCGAGGCGCTCTACCGCCTCGTGCTCACCCGCAGCTACGTCGCGGTGATGACCGACGACGAGCGCGCGCCGCTCATGGCCCAGGTCGAGCGGGTCGTCGAGGCGCTCGACGAGCCCGTCACGCTGCCCTACGTGACCGAGGTCTACCGCGCGACCGCGTCGCCCTAGCGTGGCGGGGTGCGATCCGTTGACGACACGCTGATCACCGTCCTGTGGGGGGTCATCGGGGTCACGTGGCTGACGCTGGCGACGAGGACCAAGCGCACGGTCGAGCGGCGCGGCAAGACCGTGAGCATCTTCCTCGCCGCCGCGCTGCTCTACTCCGTCGCGCGCGCCGTCGTGCCCGCCCGCGACTGGGCCCACCCGCTGTGGCTGGCCTCGCCCGTGCTGGCCGCGGCGGGGGTCGCCCTCATGGCCGCCGGGGTCGGCTTCGCCATGTGGGCGCGCCTCACCATCGGCGCCAACTGGAGCGGCGCGGTCGTGCTAAAGCAGGACCACGAGCTCATCGTGCGCGGCCCCTACGCTCTGGCGCGCCACCCGATCTACACCGGCTTCTTCGCGATGTTCGCCGGGTCGACGGTCGTGACCGGCGAGGCCGCGGTGCTCGTCGGGTCGGTCATCGCCACCGTCGCGCTGGTGGCCAAGTCGAGGGTCGAAGAGCGCCTCATGCTCGAGACCTTCCCGGACCAGTACCCCCAGTACCGGCGCCGCGTGAAGGCCATCGTCCCCTTCGTGATCTAGGCGGCCGCCGCGGCGCGAGCCCCGAGGAAGCCCGAGAGCAGGACTCGCCCGTCGGCCGAGCCCACCAGCGTCGACATCGCGCGCTCGGGGTGGGGCATGAGCCCCACGACGTTGCCGGCGGCGTTGGCCACCCCGGCGATGTCGTCGCGCGAACCGTTGGGGTTGTCGAGGTAGCGCAGCACGACGCGGTCCTCGGCGACCAGCTCGTCGTGGGTCGCGTCGTCGCACGCGTAGTTGCCCACGAAGTGGTTGATCGGCACCACGAGCTCCTGGCCGAGCGTCGCGCCGCGGGTCAGCACCGACGCCGTCGACGCGACGACGAGTCGCGTGGGCTGGCACAGGAAGGTCAGCCCGCGGTTCTTCTGGAGGGCGCCGGGCAGCAGCCCGGCCTCGGTGAGCACCTGGAACCCGTTGCAGATCCCCAGCACGGGCCCGCCCTCGGCGGCGAATCGCGCGACCGCGCTCATCACGGGTGAGAAGCGCGCGAGCGCGCCCGCGCGCAGGTAGTCGCCGTGGGCGAAGCCCCCGGGCAGCACCACCGCGTCGAGGCCCTCGAGGTCGCTCGCGCCGTGCCAGACGAGCCGCGCGTCCGCGCCGAGGTCGCCGAGCGCCGCGACGACGTCGTGCTCGCAGTTCGACCCGGGAAAGACGATGACGCCGACGCGGTTCACGGCGCGTCGTCGAGTCGCACCGCGGCGCGCTCGATCACGGGGTTGGCGAGCAGGCGGTCGGCCATCGCCCCCGCGGTGGCCAGCGCGCCGGCCTCGTCGTCGGCGTCGACGGAGAATCGAAAGCAGCGCCCGGCGCGGACCCCGGCCACCCCGGCGAAGCCGAGCGCGGGCAAAGCGCGCTCAATCGTCGCGCCCTCGGGGTCGGCGATGCCGTCGCGCAGGCTGACCTCGACGACGACCGGGTAGTTCACGAGTGCGCACCGTACCAGTCGGCGAGTGACCGGCCGGTCACGCGCTCGTAGCACGCGACGTAGCGCGCGCGGGTCTGCTCGACGACGTCGGCCGGGACGGGTGGGGGCGGGGGCGTGCGGTCCCACTCCCTCCCCGCGAGCCAGTCGCGGAAAGGCTGCTTGTCAAAGCTCGGCGGGGTCTCGCCGGGCCGCACGTCGGCGGCGGGCCAGATCCGCGACGAGTCCGGGGTCACCACCTCGTCGCACACCGCGAGCTCGCCGTCGACGACGCCGAGCTCGAATTTGGTGTCGGCGAGCACCAGGCCGACTCGCGCCATCGCGCCCGCGGCGCGCGAATAGAGGTCGAGGCAGATCGCCCCCGCGCGCGCCAGCATCTCCGCGCCGACGACGTCGGCCGCCTCGTCGAGCGAGATGTTGACGTCGTGGCCGGACTCGGCCTTGGTCGACGGGGTGAAGAGTGGCTCGTCGAAGGCGTCGGTGAGGCGCATCCCGGGCGGCGCGGGGGTGTGGTGGATGGTGCCGTGGGCGACGTACTCGTCGTAGGCCTGACCGGCCAGTCGACCGCGCACGATGCACTCCAGGGGGAACATCTCCGCGCGGCGAGCGAGCATCGCGCGGCCGTGCCAGGCGACTTCGTCGGCGAACCCGGGGACCGCCGCGTCGATCTCCGCCGGGTCGCAGGTGACGAGCGCCGAGGCCACGCCCACCTCGCCCAGCCAGTAGTCGGTCAGCGCGGTGAGCACCCGGCCCTTGTCGGGGATGGGCTCGGCCATCACGACGTCAAACGCGCTCAGGCGGTCCGACGCGACGAGCAGGAGCAGGTCGTCGTCCACCGCGTAGAGGTCACGGACCTTGCCGCGGTAGAGGTGGGCCAGGTCGACCATCACGCGCGCCAGGTGAGCGCGTCGACGAATCGTCCGCGGTGGGCGAGCAGGCGGTCGGGGCTGAACGCGCGCTCCAGCGCGTCGCGGTCGAGGCCGAGGCCC
>JBOGFU010000101.1:0-7400 GCA_050743545.1 Acidimicrobiales bacterium
CCCGAGGGCCGTGGCCCCCGCCACGACGCCCACGACCAGCGAGGCGAGGTCGTGGGCCATCCCCGGCGAGCCGGCGCTCGCGCCGGCGGGGCTCTTCACCTCGACGTTGACCCACAGACCGGCGCACGCCTCCAACGCCGCGCCCAGCGTGGGCACGTAGTCGGGGAGCTCGCTGGCCGGGGTGGAGCCCAGCGCACGCCCCGCTAGCGACGAATCGTGATGAACCACCGCCACCCCGTCGGCGCTCGCGTGCACGTCCAGCTCGACCCCGTCGGCGCCGGCGGCGCGGGCGGCGGCGAACGCCGCCAGCGTGTTCTCACGCTCGGCCCGGTGGAGGCCCCGGTGGGCGAGCACGGCGGTCACGCGAGCGAGTCTCCCAGGTCGCCCCGTCACGAGGCCCGCTAGCCCTTGTAAATGGCCGAAAAAAAAGGTAATATGAGTGGTCTGCCGCTGCCCCCCCGGCTTCCCGGCGCACGCTGGCTAAAAGGATTGCGTCATGTCGTTAATTTGGAATCGGTCCCACGCGTGGGACGACGCGGACTGGCGCGCCGACGCGGCCTGTCGAGACACCAAGCCCGACCTCTTCTTCCCGATCGGCACCACCGGTTTGGCGACCGACCAGATCGAGTCGGCCAAGCGCGTGTGCGTGCGCTGCGAGAGTCAGAAGGCCTGCCTGGAGTTCGCCCTCGCGACCAACCAGGAGTCCGGCGTGTGGGGCGGCACCACCGAGGACGAGCGGCGCAAGCTGCGCAAGCAGTGGCTCGCGGCACGCCGGCGCGCCAGCCACCCCTAGCGCTTCGCTAGCTCCGTCCGGTGGGCACGCTCACGCGGACGTAGGTTCCCCCGCCGTCGGCGTGACCCACGCTGCGCATCTCGATGGTCCCTCGTAGCTGTGAGCGAATGAGGTCGCGCACGATCGACAGCCCCAGGCTCTCGGGCTCGTCGAGGGTGAAGCCCTCGCCCAGCCCGCGCCCGTTGTCGCGGATCTCGGCGATCGCGTCGTGACCCTCACGGCTGAGGTTGAGCGTGACGACACCAACCTGGTCGTTGAGCGGGCCCCCGAAGTCGACGAACGCGTGCTCGACCGCGTTGGTCAGCAGCTCGGCGAGCGCGACCGCGAGCGGCGTCGCGAGGTCGGTCGAGAGGACGCCGAGCTCGCCGTTGACCACGATCTCGACGGGGTGAAGGGCGAGCACGGTGTCCTCGACCAGCAGCACCAACGAACGCACGATGTCGTCAAAGACCACCTCCTCGCCGGGCTCGCGGCTGAGGACCTCGTGGACCACGGCGATCGAGCGCACGCGCCGCTCGGCCTCGAGCAGCGCGCTGCGCGTCTCGGCTTCGTCGCTGCGGCGCGCCTGGAGTCGCAGCAACGACGAGATCGTCTGCAGGTTGTTCTTGACGCGGTGGTGGACCTCACGCACCGCGGCCTCCTTGTTGAGGACCACGCGGTTGAGCTGGCGCAGGTCGGACACGTCGCGGAGGAGCACGACCACCCCGGTCACCTCGCCGCGCCCGAGCAGCGGGACGCAGTGGCACAGGATGGCCACGTCGTGGCCGACGTCGACCTCCTCCATTGAGGGCAGCCCGAACTCCAAGGCGCGCTCCACGACCCGCACGCGAAGACCGAGCTCGGCGAGGGTGCGTCCCTCGCTCGCCGCCGCGACGCCGAGGCGGTGCAGCGCGTTGGTCGCGTTGGGGGTCGCGAACTCGACCCGACCCTCGGCGTCGATGAGGACGATCCCGTCGCCCACGCGCGGCATGCCCGGGCCGGCGACGCCGTCTTCGCGGAAGGGGAACGTCGAGTTCGCGACCATGTCGCACATCCGCTCGAAGATGGACAGGTAGACGCGCTGGTAGGCCGACGACGCCCCCGCGAGGGGTCCAAAGAGGCGCACCAGCACCGCGACCACTCGGCCGTTGAGGCGCACGGGCACGCACCAGGTCTCGACCGGCTCGTCGACCCCCGGCGCGACCGACACGCCGACGACGCGCTGGCCCTCGGCGAGCGCCGCGCCCACGAGGGGCCACTCGGTCGCGTCGTGGACCGTGCCCACCAGGTCGTCGCTCAGCATCGTCGAGCGGTTGTGGGGGCGGACCTGGCCGAGCACGACGAGGCGCGACCCCTCGGCCGGCGCCATGAGCAAAAGGTCCGAGAAGCTGAGGTCGGCGAGCAGGGTCCACGACGCGGTGAGCCCCAGCAAGTGGTCGGTCGCCGCGTCGGGCAGGTCGGTGTGGGCCGCGACGAGCTCGGCGAGCGTGGCCACTAGTCGGCCCTCAGGGGCACCATCACCCGGCGGCGGGCCTCGTAGGCGGCGAGCTCGGTGACCCCGCGCGACTCGAGCAGGTCGGCGAGGTCCCCGACGCGCTCGGCGACGCGCGCGAGCTCGTGGGCGTCGGACGCGGTGGTGAAGGTGACGCCACGCTCGACGAGGCGCTCGACCAACCCCGCCGACGGGTACTGCTCGGCCACCGGCTTGACCCAGCCCGCCGACGAGCACTCGATCGACACGTCCGCGGTCGCGGCGGCGTTCGCCATGAGGTCCCAGTAGGGCGCGGGGTCCCCCGGCCAGTAGCCCGCGACCTTGATGAGGTCGGGGTGGGCGAGCACGTCGACCGCGCCGCTCGCGCACAGCTCCTCTAAGGCGACCGTGTAGTCGGCCCACGCCTGGTCGACGTCGCGCAGCGTCCACTCGCGCATCATCACCGGCACGTCGATGTCGTCGAAGGTCCACGTGCCCAGCCAGTGCACCGAGCCGATGAGGACGTCGAAGGGGAACTGCGCGTAGTAGTCCGACAGCGCGCCCATCCGCCCGCGCACGTAGTCAACCTCGAGGCCCACCTTGACCGGCAGCCCCTCGGCCTTGGCCAGGCAGGCCAGCTCCACGTACTCCTCTAGCGAGTTGCGGCTCGTGAACTCGAAGTAGTCGGCCATCGGCGGGCTGGTCGGCGCGTGGGGCGACTCCTCCCAAAAGGGCCCGACGATGTCCATGACGTCGCGGAAGCGATTGGAGTGCTCGGTGAGCGCGAGCTCGGTGACCCCCTGGCGGGCGGCCTCGTCGCAGTAGGCGGCGACCTGGTCGAGGCGATACCAGACCGACGACTCGTCGTGCGGCCAGAGGTGCAGGTGGTAGTCGAGCAAGCGTCTAGGCGGCGCCGAAGCCCACCACGCGCCCGCTGGCCGAGCTGGCGAACTCGACGTAGGCCACGCGCGCCGCGGGAACGCCCACGCGTCGGCCGCGCCGATCGGTGAGCCAGAGCACCGCGTCGCCGGCGAGGGCCGTCTCCACGTCCTTGGTGACCTGGTCGACGTCGGCGTCGTCGCCGAGCTCGACGTCCAACTCCTTCATCGACTGCACGATGCCGATGCGAATGTTCATGGGCCTCTCCTCGGCGTCCAATCCATGTTAGGACTCTTAGCCGAGATGCCCGACGAGCCGACCTCCGAGCGCGCCCGGCGCTGGGCCGCGACGATGGACGGTTTTGACGGCGCGGGCAGCGACGTCACCGTCGCCCACCGCGATTCGAGCGCGCTCGTGGGGGCGACCACCGCGTCGGGGTCGCCGGTGGCCGCCACGCGCGAGGCCCGCGAGGAGCTCGCCGAGGCGAGCCTCGCCGCCGAGGCCACCCGCGCGCGGGGCGCGGGCCGACGCGAGCGACCCGAAGAGGCCGACGCGTTTCGGACCTGCTTCGAGCGCGACCGCGACCGAATCCTTCACTCGTCGGCGTTTCGCCGGCTCGCGGGCAAGACCCAGGTCTTCATCTTCCCCGAAGACCACATGCGCACGCGCCTCACCCACGCGCTCGAGGTCACCCAGGTCGCGACCGGCGTCGCGCGCGCGCTCGGGCTCAACGTGGCCCTGACCGAGGCCGTCGCGCTCGGCCACGACTGCGGCCACGGCCCCGGCGGCCACGCCAGCGAGGCCGCGCTCGACCCCTTCGTGGCCGGCGGGTTCGACCACGCGACGTGGGGCGCCGACGTGTCGCTGGCGCCGCTCAACCTCTGCGCGGAGACCCTCGACGGCGTGCGCAACCACTCCTGGAGCCGCCCCGCGCCCTCGACCCCCGAGGGCGAGGTTGTCAGCTGGGCCGACCGCGTCGCCTACGTCTGCCACGACTTCGAAGACGCCGAGGCCGCGGGGGTCGTCGCGACCGGCGACCTGCCCGCGCTGGTGCGCGAGCGCTGCGGCGAGCGGCGCGGAGCCCAGCTCGGCGCGTTCATCACCGCGCTCGTCGACACCGCGCGGTCGTCGGGCGTGGTGGGGATGGACGCGCGCCACGCCGAGGCGCTCGCCGAGTTCCGCGCGTTCAACTACCGCACGATCTACATGCGCCAGCCCAGCCGTGACCAGGCGGCGGCGGTCGTGGCGATGCTGCGCGCGCTGGTCGAGCACGTCGCGGCGCGCCCCGAGCTCATCCCCGACGTCGCCGAGCGCGGGCTCGTCGGCGACGCGACGAGCGCCGCGGTCGCCTACGTCGCCGGGATGACCGACCGCTACGCGTGCCGCAGCGCGCTCACGCTGCTCGGCTGGCCGCTCGAGCGACTCCCCAGCGGGGTCGACCGCTAGACCCTCGTCGCCGCGTCGAGGTCGACGACCATGGGCGGGCCGCCGCGCATCCACTCGAGGCGCCGCTTGGTCGCGCCGATCGCCGAGCGCGCGTGGGGCAGGATCCAGAAGCGATTGGCCTCGATCGCGGCGGCGACCTCGTCGGCGACCACCCCGGGGTCGATCCCGGCCAGGACCACGCCCGCCGAGACCTCGCGCACCGTCGTGGCGTCGGGGTCGCGCGCGTAGTCGGCGAGGTCGTCGGGCAGGTTTCGGTCGGACTCGAAGATCCTCGTGCGCACGAACCCCGGGCACAGCACCGACACCGCGACCGCCGCGTCGCGCAGCGCGAGCTCGTGAAAGAGCGACTCGCTGATGCCCACGACCGCGAACTTGCTCGCGCAGTAGGCGCCGGTGAAGGGCACCCCGCCCAGCCCGGCGAGCGACGCGGTGTTCACCACGTAGCCCTCGTTGCGCTCGAGGAAGTACGGCACGAACGCGTTGATCCCGTTGACGACCCCGTCGACGTTGACCGACATCACCCAGTCCCACACCGCCTTGGGGGTCCCGATCGTCGGCCCCCCGACGACCCCGGCGTTGTTGAACACCACGTGCGCGGCGCCGAACTCGCCGATCGCGGCGTCGCGCAGGCCGACCACGTCGGCCTCGACCGCGACGTCGCAGCGCTGGCCGATCACGCGCGCGCCCGCCGCGGCGAGCTCGGCGACCGCGTCGGCGAGCGGGGCCTCTTCGATGTCGCCCAGGACCAGGCCGACGCCCAGCTGGGCGAAGCGCTTCGCCGTGGCGAGGCCGATCCCGCTGGCCCCCCCCGTGATGACCGCCACCTTGCCCGCGAGATCCACGTCGCCCCCTTCGTCGGGCCCGACGCTAGACCCTGGCTAGGCCTCGAAGGACGCCCGCCGGCGAGCGTTGGCGAGCGACGCGACGCTCTCGCGACCCTGGGCCTCGAGGTGGGTGCAGAGCGCGACGAAGACCTGGGCGGTCGTGAGCGCGTCGCCCAGCGCGACGTGGGGTCGGTGGGCCGGCAGCCCCAGCGACGCGGCGAGCTCGGTGAGGTCGCGCGGCGGCTCGCGTCGCTGGTCGCGACGTTCGCGAAGGCGTGCGAGCTGGTAGGTGTCGATGACCGGCCCGCGAAAGCGCGCGCCCAGGCGCTCGAACGCGCGGCCGAGGAACGCGCGCTCGACCCACGCCTGGTGGGCGACGAGGACGCGACCGATCATCGCCGCCATGAGCGGCTCGAGGGCCTCGACGAGCTCGGGGGCGTCGTCGAGGTCCGCGGTGCGCAGGCCGTGGACGACGACCGACGGCCCGGGCAGCGGGCGCGTGGGACGACAGAGCCCGGTGACCGCGCCGCCGGCGATGACCCGACCGGCGTCGACCGGCACGGCCGCGAAGGAGATGATCTCGTCCTCCTTGACCCGCAGCCCGCTGAGCTCGAGGTCGACGACGACGAAGCGGGCGAGGCGCCACGGCGTGCGCCCGCGGTCGATGGGCGCGCGCGCGTACTGCGCGGCGACCTCGCTCGCCGAGGGGCGAGAGAAGGGAGCCGCCGGGGTCACGCCCGCCACGCGATCTCGTTGGCCACGCGGTGCTGGACCGCGGCGACCGCCCGAAAGGCCTCTTTGAGGTAGGCGCGCGTGAGTGGGCTGAGCGCGGAGGGATCGACCAGGTCGTCGGGGGCGTGGCCGCCCTCCATTTGAGTGACCTGGTTCTCAAGGCGAAGCTGACAGACGAGCTCGAACGCGTCGAGCAGGCTGCGCGCGTCGTCGTCGGTGAGGATCCCCGCGTCGCGCGCGGCGCGAAGTCGCGCCGAGGTCGACGCGCTGGTGACCCCCGCGCGGAGCCCGGCCCAGCGCGCGAGCCCGACGATCGGCACGACCGCCGCGGACTTGAGGTCGAGGCGCGCGTGGCCGTCACCCGTCGAGTCGACGACCATTCCGCGCGCGAACCCCGACGGGGGGCGGTGGCTGAGCGCGAAACGCGCGAGCAATCGCAGCAGGAGCGGCCGCTCGAGCGACCCGGCGAACTGGTCGCCGAGGAGCCCGTCGAACTCCATCCCCCACACGACGCGGCTGTCGGTGAGCACCGACGCGATGATCAGGGCCTTGTCGCCCGTCGGGTCGTCGAGCGCCCGACGGGCCTCGGTGTGCCACGACGACACCGAGCGCGAGAACAGCGCGTCGGCCGCGCTCACCCGGTGATCGTCCTGGGCGAACCCGCATATCGCCATGACGTCGGTGACGCGAGTGGCGAGGGTCGCGAGGTAGCCGCGCACCGGGGCCTCGTCGGCGACGTCGCGCCACGCGAGCGCGCTGTCGAGGTCCGACGACGGCAACGCCTCTCGCCGCGCCTGACTGCCCAGGCAGAGCCACGCGAACGGCGTCGGCGCGACGCCCATCGCCGCGACCTCGAGCTCGATCGCCCGACGCGTGAGCGCGTCGGCGACGACGCTGTAGACCGACATCACGTCGAGCACCGCGACGCCGCCGTGGTGCATTTCGATCACGCCGGCGCGCAGCGACGCGCCCGCTCGCGCGAGCTCCTCCGCGCTCGTCGCGCGCGCGACCGCGCGGCGCAGCAGGAACGACGATCGACCCTGGGCGGCGACGAGGTCGTGGTCCTCGACGACGCCGAGCACCCGCCCGTTCGCCGCGAGCACCGGAAAGTGACGAAACCCGTGGTCGAGCATGTCGAGGAGCACCTCGGCGCCGGGGCGGTCGCCGGTCACGGTCAGCGCCGGCGCGGTCATCACCTCAGAAATGGGGGTCTCCGGGTCGAGCCCCTGGGCCACCAACCGCGATCGAAGGTCCGAGTCGGTGACGAGGCCTAGGG
>JBOGFU010000102.1:0-2532 GCA_050743545.1 Acidimicrobiales bacterium
CCGCCGGGCTGCGCGGCCAGGTCGCGTCCCAACTCACGCTGTCGTCGAACCTGCTGCGCACCCTGACCGGCCGCTACACCGACGCGCCGGTCGTGATCAGCGGCCACCCCACGAGCGCGGGCCTAGCCGCGCTCGGACGCGCCGGCGCGCGCGACGCGGTGATCGCCGAAACCGCGCTGGCCACCCCACCCTCGACGACCCTCACGTGGGGCGCGCCCTTCCACGTCGCGGGCGCGCCCGGGGTGCTCGCGCTCGCGACCGACCAGGGGCTCGACGACCTCGCCGCCAACTCCTCCATCGCCCCCGGGCTCCGCGCGGTGCTCACCCTCGACACGCTGGCGTTCCTGCACTACGAGGAGCCCAACGCCCCCGCGGTGCGCACCGAGGTCCTCGTCGTGCCCGCCGCGCAGGTGGACCCGACCTACGTCAACGACCTCCTGAGCGGGCTGACCCACGACGCGTTCGTCACCCCCGAGAGCCTGACCCCGTCGTTCAACTCCACGCTGGTCGGCTCCAACGGCGCCGCCGCCACTCAGGCCCTGGGCCCCGCGACCCCGTCGACGTGGTCGAGCCTCAACACCTTCACCCTTCGCCGACTCGCCGCGATGTTGACCAGCTACGCCGCGGCGATCCCCCACTCGCCCGAGGCCGACGCGCTGCGCGTCGCGCTGGCGCGAGCCGAAGTCGTCGGCGCCCCGGGCCCGCGACAGGCGGGCCTCGAGCGGGTGAGCGCGACGCTCGACGCCCAGCTCTCGCTCTTTAGCGTCGACGCGGGCGCAATCACCCTCACCGGACCCGACACCGCGCTCCCCCTCACCCTCTACAGCCACGCCGGCTACGCCGTCAATGCGGTCGTGCACCTCGTCACCGACCGGATGACCTTCCCCGGCGGCGCCGACCAGCCGGTGTCGCTCGACGCGCCGGTCAAGTCGCTGCGCGTGGCGACGGCCCACCACCGTGGGTCGAGCCTCATCTTGCAGGTCATCGTCACGACCCCCAACGGACGCGTGACCCTGGCGCGCGCGGCGGTGCCCGTGCGCATCGCCGGGGCGTCGGTGGTCGGCTACCTGCTCACCGGCGCGTCGCTGCTCGTGCTCGCGCTGTGGTGGTACCGGACCCATCGATCGCGCTCTCGCGGACGGCACGCCCGGTGAGCGAGCCGACCCACGGGAAACGCGTGCTGGGTATCGCCGGGGGCACGCTGGCCTCGCGCGTCACCGGGCTGCTGCGCGTCCTCGTGCTCGCCTACGTGCTGGGCTTCACGCCGATCGCCGACGCGTTCAACCTGGCCAACACCGTGCCCAACATGCTCTTCGACCTCGTGCTCGGCGGGGTCGCGTCGGCGACCTTCATACCGGTCTTCGTCGAGCGGCTCGCGCTCGACGGCGAGCGGCGCGCGTGGAAGTCGATCTCGAGCGTCGTGACCGCGGCGGTGCTCCTCCTCGCGGTCGCGTCGGCGCTCGCGTGGTTCTGCGCGCCGGCGATCATCGACGCGTTCACCGCGCTGCGCCACGGGAGCCCGGTGGTGTCGAGCCAGCGCACGGTCGCGACGTCGCTGCTGCGCTGGTTCGCCCCGCAGATCTTCTTCTACGGGGTCATCGGCGTGTCGAGCGCGCTGCTCAACGTGCGCCAGCGCTTCAACGCGGTGGCGTGGACCCCGGTCGCCAACAACCTGGTGTGCATCGCCGTGCTCGCGTGGTTCCACGCGGTCGACCCCGCGCCGACCCTCGCCGGGCTGGGCGCGGGACACGACATGGTGCTCCTCGGGCTGGGCACCACCGCGGGGGTCGCGGTGCAGTTCTGCTGCCTGGCGCCCAGCCTCGCGCGCGCCGACCTGTGGCGCCTGTCGATTCGCCTCGACCTCGCCGACCCCGCGCTGCGCGCGGTCGCGCGCCTGGGCAGCTGGACCCTCGCGGTCGTCGTCGCCAACCAGGCGTCGCTCTACGTCGTGCTGGCCTTCGCGTTCGGCGTCGGCGGCGCTGGACCGGTGTCGGCCTACACCTACGGCTGGTCGTTCATGCAGATGCCCTACGCCGTGGTCGTCGTGTCGGTGCTCGCCGCGCTCACCCCCCAGCTCGCGGGGCTCGCCACCCAGCGCGACTACGCCGGCTTCACCGAACGCCTGCGCTTCGGGCTGCGCCAGAGCCTGGTCATCATCGTTCCCTGCTCGCTCACTCTGATCCTGCTCGCCCAGCCCCTGGTCGCGATCTTGCTCAACCACGCCAACGCGACGTCACGACTCGGCGCGGGCACCGTGCTCGCGGTGCTCGCCGCGGGGCTCCCGGGGTTCACCGTTTTCCAGCTCTGCGTGCGCGGGCTGCAGGCGATGCAGCTCGCGCGCGACGTCTTTGTCCTCTACGTGTTCGAGAACGCCGCGACCATCGCGCTGTGCGTCGTCCTCGGTCGCCACTCGCTCGCCGGGCTCACCGCGTCGGTGTCGATCGCCTACAGCGCCGCGGCGGTGCTCGCGCTGGCCGCGCTGCGCTACCGTCGCGTCGCGCTGGCCCCGGCGGTGTGGAGCCGGCACGTGCG
>JBOGFU010000103.1:0-10781 GCA_050743545.1 Acidimicrobiales bacterium
TCGTCGCGGTTCGCGCCGCCGGCGGGGTCGCGGCCGAGCGCTGGACCCCGGTGTTCATGTAGCCCTCGTTGTCGTAACAGATGAACAGGACGTCGTCGTTGCGCTCAAACATTCCCGACAGGCAGCCGAACCCGATGTCGACCGTGCCACCGTCGCCGGCTTGGGCGACCACGCGAACGTCCGAGCGGCCCGTGACGCGCAGCGCCGCGGCGACCCCGGTGGCGACCGCCGGGGCGTTGCCGAAGAGCGAGTGAAGCCACGGGATCCGCCACGCCGTCTCCGGGTACGGCGTCGAGAACACCTCGAGGCACCCGGTCGCGTTGACCGCCACCATCTGTCCTCCCGTGGCCTTCATCGCGGCGTCCAGCGCGTAGCGGGCGCCGAGCGCCTCGCCGCAGCCCTGGCACGCGCGGTGCCCCGAGTCGATTGAGTTGGTGCGCGCGACGCCCGACTGGACGGTCCGCTCCTCCTCGCGCACGAGGCGGTTGCCCACCGCGAAGCTGCCGACCTGGTAGAAGCGGACGTTGCTCACGTGAGCCCCCGGGAGCCGGGTCGCACCATCAGCTCGCCCAACTCACTCGCGACCTCGCGGTGCGAGGGGTCCGAACCGGTCACGCGCTGGCGCTCACGGTCGACGGCGTCGTGGTCGAGGTCGAGGAACGTCAGCGCGTCGAGCTCACCGGCGACCGCGCGCGACACGAGGCCTTCGAGCGAGCGGCGAGTGATCGGCCGGCCCCCCAGGCCGCCAACGACGCTGAGAACGCGTCGCGCGTCGCCCAGCGCGGCGGCCACGTCGGTCGCGAGCACTCCGGCGCCCCCGGTGGAGAAGGCCTTGTCAAAGACGACCACGCGGGCGGAGTCGCCCACCGCGTCGCGCAGCGCCATCGCGGGGAACGGCCGGAAGGTGGTGACGCCCACCACCCCCACGCGCTCGCCCGCGTCTCGTCGAGCGTCCACCGCGTCCTTGAGGGTGCCGAGCAGCGAGCCCATCGCGACCACCACGACGTCGGCGTCGTCGGTGCGGTAGGCGCGAACGAGGCCCCCGCTATCGCGGCCCGTGAGCGCGGTGAACTCCGCGGCGATCCGCGGAACGGCGCCGAGCGCGTCGAGCAGACGCAGGTGGGCGAGGTAGCGGACCTCGGCGAAGGCCTCGGGTCCGACCATGGCCCCGATCGACACCGGCGCCGCGGGGTCGAGGACGTGGCGAGGCTCGACCCGCGGCAGGAACGCGTCGACCTCACTCTGGTCCATCAGGTCGACGCCCTCGACGGCGTGGGTCAGGATGAACCCGTCCATGCAGACCATCACGGGTAGCGACAGCTCCTCGGCGAGGCGGAAGGCCTGCACGTGCAGGTCGGCGGCCTCCTGGTTGGATTCGGCGAAGAGTTGGACCCACCCCGCGTCACGAAGGGCCATCGCGTCGCTGTGATCGTTCCAGATGTTGATCGGCGCACCGATCGCCCGATTCGCCAAGGTCATGACGATCGGCAGCCCCAGCCCCGCCGCGTTGTACACGGCCTCGGCCATAAAGAGCAGCCCCTGGCTCGCGGTCGCGGTGTAGGCCCGCGCACCCGCGGCCGACGCGCCGATCGCCACCGACATCGCGGCGAACTCGGACTCGACGTTGATGAACTCGCACGGCGCGAGGTCTCCGGTCTTTACCATCTCACCCACGGCTTCGATGATGTGCGTCTGGGGAGAGATCGGGTAGGCGCACACGACCTCGGGACGGCAGAGGGCGACCGTGGCCGCGACCGCGTAGGAGCCCTCAACCTGCCGGCGCATCGACCCTCCCTGGGACCTGGGCCGCGACGTAGCCATAGGCCGACGCCGCCGCGGCGGCGTTGGCTTCGCCGACCGGGCCGGGGAAACGCTCGCGCACCGCTCGCTCGATCGCGCCGAGCGAGACCCGCCCGGTCAGCGCGGCGAAGCCGCCGAGCAGCGCGGCGTTGGGCAGCGGCCGCCCGACGTGCTCGATTGCCAACTCGGTCGCGGGGCACGACACGACGCGCCACGACGCGAAGCGAGCGAGCGCGTTGGCTAGCCCGAGGTCGCCCACCGGGCGAGACGTGTTGATCAGAACGAAGCCCCACTCGGGAACCCCCGCGAAGAGGTCGACCTGATGGACCAGGGTCGCGTCCTGGATGATCAGCGCGTCGGGCGACATCACCGGCTCGCGGGAGCGAATCTCGCGATCGCTGATGCGACAGTACGAGACCACGGGCGCCCCCGTTCGCTCGGAGCCAAAGCTCGGGAACGCTTGGGCGTGGTGACCCTCGTCGAAGGCCGCGACCGACAGGAGCTCGGCGGCGGTGACGACGCCCTGGCCGCCACGGCCGTGGATGCGGACCTCGAAGAGGCCCCCGACGACCGCGACCCCGCTCTCACCAATGCCCACGAATCGACCGTAAACCCAGTCGCCCCGCGGCGACCAAGGCCATTGGTCACGAACGGCCCTAGGCGAGCTCGGGGGTGGGCCCCGTCTCCTCTCGGCCCTCGGGCTCGTCAAACCCTTCGGGGTGTTCGCTGGGGTGGCGGTGGAAGTAGAGCATGAAGCCCAACGACACGAGCGCGAAGGCGACGAAGGCGACGATCAGCGGGATGATCGCGACGTGGTGAAGCTCCGAGGACGACCCGCTCCCCGGCGACAGCAGCACCGCGATGAACCCGACCATCCCCACGCCGCTGATGGTCAGCCAGGCACCGCGGTGCCAGCGCGCGATGTGGCGACCGGGCAGGAAGGGCAACGGGAACATGGAGAAGGCCAAGCTGGCGAAACCACCGAGGAAGATGACGTTGAGCGCCGGGTCAAGGATGAGCCACACCGGGTTGGGCGACGGCGAGGTCGCCGCGTGGAAGACCGGCACGGTCAGCAGGAACGCCGCCGACGCGACGACGAAGAGCACGAGCGACGCGATCGCGTGCATTCGTCCCCAGTCCTCCTCGCGCGTCTTGGGGTTGAGCACGAACACCGCGATGAGCCCGTAGCAGTAGCCGGGCGAGAGACCGACCAGTCGCGACACTGACACGCACGCGATCGCGATGACGAGTCCGCCGACGAGGACCTTGAGGTGAACGGTGCGATGCTCGCGCACGCCGCTCAACGCGACGGGCAGTTGGGACGCCATCGTCACCACCCCCACCCCGAAGGCCTGGCCCAAGAACAGCCAGAGCGTGGTGCGGTTGAACCCGAAGCCCGGGTCGAGGACCGCGTTGATCGCGCCCGCGGCGAGGACGAAGCCAAGGAAGATCGCGGTGCCCTTGACCGCACGGGCGCGACGAGTGGTCGAGTGGTGGCGCGGCTTGAACAGCCCGGGGAACCTCTTGCGCATCCGAGCCTGGATCCGGTGGCGGTTCTGCTCGTAGGTGGAGTCGAGCCACTCGCTCGGGAAGCCCGCGGCGATGAGCCGGCTGATCAGCAGCATGCCCAGGCTGATGCCGCCGGCTCCGGCGAGGTGGTTGGCGAGCTCGCGGGGATTGGGCATCGCCACGCTGAACTCTGAGAGGTGGTTCTTGGTCGCGACGACCGTGAACTGGGTGCTCGCGAACGACGTCGATCCAGTGGCGCACGAGAGCGAGAGGTGGTGGGCGCCGAGCGATGCGTCGCCCGGGACGACCACGGACCGGTCGCTAAAGACGTGGCCCGAGGGCGCCGCCTGCGCGATGAGTCGACCGTCGAAGAGGACGTACACGGGCGAGCACGTGGTCGCCATGGTCGAGTCACGCAGATGCACTCGGATCCCGGGCGGCCCCGACGACGGAACGGTCTGCATAACGGCGAGGACGTGCACGCTCGCGGTGGTCGCCGCGCTCGCCGCGCCGTTGTTGCTCACCGTCTGGCCCGTGAAGGTCGTGGCGGTCGACGTGCCGAGCCGGCTGGTCTCGACCACCGACGCGTGGTACAGGCCACCGGCGTGATACACGTGAGTGACCACGGGCGAGGTCGACGACGTGCTCGTCCCGTCGCCGAAGATCCAGCTATACCCCGCGATGGCTCCGTCGGGCGACGTCGACGTGGACGCGTTAAAGCGCGTGGGCTGCCCGGCGCGTCCGGGGGTGACCGTGAGATGCGCGACCGGCGCCTGATCGGGCGCGACCGCGATGCCGAAGGTCGCCGACGCCACCGAGATCGACGCCCCCGGGGTGGGCGGGTTCGTACGAAGGTCGATGGGCGTCACCGTGTTGCTCGCGTTCGCGGCGTAGGCGGTGGCTCCGTTGGGGCTGAGGGCGACTCCGTCGGGCTGGCTGAGGTTGCTCACCGCGACCGTCGAGGTCACGCGCGCGGTGCTCGACTTCAGGCTGATGGAGGTCACCGTGCCGTCCGAGTTGGCGGTGATGGCGCTCGTCCCCCCGGGGGTGACCGCGACGCCCACCGGACTGCCGGCGATTCCAATGGCGGCCCGCGCGTGCGGGTGCCCGACCAAAGAGATCGGCGTCACGCCGCTGGTCTGAGCCACGTAGACCGTCGCGCCGTCGGGGGCGAACGACAGGGCTTGGGGTCGACTGCCGATGGGCACGAGGGTCGTCGTGCCTGAGTGGGGGTTGATCACCGTGACGTCTTGGCCCTCGGAGTCCGACACGACGACGTCGGCGCCGCTCGGGCTCACCGCGATACTCCACGGACCAGCGCCCACGTGGATCGACCGGAGCGGCGTCGGCGGGCTCGTGGTCAAGTTGATCGGCGTCACGGTGTTGGCGTTGAAGTTGGACACGTAGGCGCGGGTGCCGTCGGCCGAGATTGCGATGGCGACGGGGGCGCCGCCCACCTTGATCGGCGACTCCCTCGACGGCGTCCCCGACGCGAGGTCGACCGGGGTCACGGTGTCCGAGAGCGAGTTGGTGACGTAGGCGACGTCACCGTCGGGCGTGATCGCAATGCCCAGCGGGCCGTTGAACCCCGAGATCACGTGGACCGAGTGGGTCGCAGGGTTGATGGCGGTCACGGTGTTCTGATTGAGGTTCGTCACGTAGACCACGCCGGGCGTGGCGTGCGACACGGTGGCGGCACGAGCCGACGTCGCACCCATGAGCGGCCACGCCCCCGCGAGGGCCATCAGCACGAACTGAATGAGGCGAAGGCGCGGGGCGCGTCGGCCCCGTCGCGAGACCGCGGACGCCACGGTGCTCAGCCCGCTTTGAGGATGGCGACTACCCGACGGTTCGCGGCGCGGCCCTTGGCGGTGGTGTTGGTAGCGACCAGCACAATCGTCGGACTCGCCACGATCGTGATGGTGACGCCGCTCACGTGGAGGCCGGCGAGGTCAATCGCGAGCAGTGCGCGCACCGCCTGGGCGCGGTTCTGGTTGAGGACGAGGTTGAACGCCGCGGTGAAGACGTTGTCGGTGTAGGCCGTGAGAAGCACCGCGTGGTAGTGACCGTGCTTGACCGCGTTGGCAATGGCCAGCACTTGCGTTCGGAGCTTCTTGCCCAGCGCGTAGGAGCCCTCGGTGAATGGCTTGACCGTCATGGTCCGCGGCGGCGGCGGCGCCGGCGGCTTGGGTGCGTTGACGGGGATCACGATGGGCGCGGGCGACACGATGAGCGTCCCCGCGACGTAGGTATACGGCGTCGGATAGTCGGACTGATCGGCCGACGGCGTGACGATGACGGATGCGTCCGAGGGCGTCACGCTGTACGCACCGACCGCCGAGGGGGCGACGGATGAGGGGCCGTAGTTGGTCCCGCCGATGCCCGCGAAGACGAACGACGCCGAGTTGAGCGTCGCCGCGTCTCCGGTGCCGGCGCCCGACACCGACGCGCTGGGGACGAACGACTGGCCCGCGACGATCGTCGAGCCCGCCGCGGTGACCGTCAGATGAGCGCCCACGATGGTGAGCAGGCCATCGTTGTAGGAGTTTCCCGGTCCGTAGAAGACCGAGTCGGCGTTGGGGGTCACGGCCACGAACGCGTTGGACGGGGTCACGCTGTAGGTTCCCGCGGCCGATGGCGCACTGGTCGACGGCCCGTAGGTCGTGGTGCCCGAGCCGCTATACGTGAACGTGATCGACGTGATCTGGCCGCTGTCGCCGGGGAACAGTCCCGACACCGCGCCCGTCTCCGACACCGCGGTGCCGAGCGCAACCGTCTCACTCGACGCGGTGACGGTCAGGGTCGAGTGCTTCTCATTGGAGACGAACGAGACCGGCACGGGTCCCGAGGTCGCGGCGAGGTACACGGGGTCCTGAGCGATGGACGCGGTGACGTTGCAGGTTCCGGGGCCCGTCGCGTCCACGCTGTCGCCCGAGAGCGAGCAGCCCGTCGCGGTCCCGCCACCCACCAGCGCGAGCGTGATGAGCCCCTTGCCCGAGTACCCAGAGACTGTCAGGGCGACCGGTTGGCCAACGGTGCCGACGGGACCCGACACGGAGATCGTCTGGCTGAGCCGCGTAAAGGTGATCGCCGTCGGTGACGACGTCGCTTGGGCGAAGTTGGCGTCCGCGGCGATGGTCGCGGTGACGACGCACGTCCCCGAACCGGTCGACAGCACGCTCGCCGTTGGGTAAGACCCCGACAGCGCGCAGCCCAACGCGGTGCTCGCGCCGGTGAGGGCGAAGGTGATGGCCCCGGTACCTGAGAAACCGGTCGCCGCGAGGGGCAGCGGCGTGCCCACGGGTCCACTCTGGGGGGTCACGGCGATGGTCTGCGTGCCGGACTTCACCGTCACGCTCAGCGTGCCCGTGGCCGTGTCGACGTCAGTGTCGTTGTCGAGGTTGCCACTCGCGACGGCGGTGACAACGCAGGTGCCCGCGTGCGAGTACGTGAAGGATGATCCGCTCGCACCGATCGAGCAGCCCGCGGAGTTGCCACCGGTTATTGAGAAGGTTGGGCTGACGCTCTGTCCGGAGGCGCCCGGGCCACCGAGGGAGACGCTGGGCACGGCGAAGCTTGACGGGGTCGTCACGCTCGCGCTATATGAGCCATTGCTCCCGACGGCGGGCGGGCCAAACACGAGGTAGAAGTCCTCGTCGTTGTGGGCGGCGGAGGCCGCCCCCGAGACCACCAGGACCGACGCCGCGACCGCGACCAGGGACACGATGGCTCTCCCCGCGCGGCGGCGCGCAAGGCACCGTCGCTCCCCGTCACGAGAGATGCCCGGTTTCTCCCCCCGCATAGTTCCGCCCCGCTCCTGGGACGGGTGCCCTGGCCCGCCCAACCAACAAATTCAACACAATTTCGTATGACCATATCAAGCGGTTGCCCCAAATGGATTGGCAGTTTTCTGGGACGACGATGGGCTCGTTCCTTGGGCCCCCATTTGCTTGTGAAGCAATGAACTTACTGTCGTCACCTCACTCGTACAGTTCCTAGACCGTCCCCAATGAAAGGAGATCCGTGTCCGTTCCCCGATCAGCTCGCGAGGTGCGATGCCTCGTCTTTTCGGCGTCGCTGCGCGCCGACTCGCTCAACTCTCGGCTCGCGGCGCTCGCGGCGAGCGCCATCGAGTCCAAGGGTGGCCACGTCCACCGCGCGTCGATGGCGGACTTTGACGCACCGTCATTCAACTTCGACGACGAGATGACCGACGGGTTTCCCGCCGGCGCGGTCGAGTTACGTCGCCAGCTCGAAGGGTGCGACGCGTTTGTCATAGCGTCACCCGAGTACAACGCGTCGATGCCCGGCGCGCTCAAGAACGCGATCGACTGGGTGTCGCGCGTCTCGCCCCAGCCACTCAACGAGCGTCACGGACTCTTGATGTCCGCGTCACCGTCGATGGTGGGCGGCAACCGCGGTCTGTGGGCGTTGCGCGTTCCCCTCGAGCACCTCGGGGCTCGCGTCTACCCGAGCATGTTCTCGCTCGCGCAGGCCGATCGAGCCTTCGATGACCAGGGCCAGCTCGGCGACCCCCAGCTCGCCGCGAGATTCGACCAGATGGTCACCTCCTTCATGGAGCTCGTCGAGGCCTCGGTCAACTACCCGTGCGCGAAGCAGGCGTGGGTGGAGTTCCTCGGCGAGCGAACCGAACCGAGCTACGACCGGGTCGAGTAGCTCGCTGCTCAACGTCAACGATGACGCTTCGGCGCGGAGTCCTTAGCGCTGCGGCGCGGCGGGCGACTCATCGGGGCGAGCGATAAGCCCGAAGTGGGCACCGGTCTCGACGCCGGTCTGACTCGAGTGGTCGCTCAGGTGATCGAGCAACGCGGCGAGGCTCGCTTCGGCCAGGCAGATCACGGTGTCGGCCGCTCCGTAGTACAGGTGCACGGTGTCGCCGTCGTCGCGCAGGATCCAACCACAGGGAAAGACCACGTCGGGCACGTCCCCGGAACGCTCGTAGGGCTCGGTGGGACCGAGGAGCCACTCGTTGCCCCGGGCGAGAACCTGGCTGGGGTCATCGCGGTCGAGTAGCGCGAGGCCGATTCGGTAGATCGACCCCGACGCGGTCGTGCGCACCGCGTGATAGCAGATCAGCCACCCCGCCGGGGTGAGGAGCGGAGGCGGGCCGACTCCCACCTTGTTGGCGTCCCACCAGCCGCCTCGTCGAGCGGGCAGGAGAACCCGAGAGTCTCCCCAATAGGCCAGGTCGGGGCTGAACGATATCCACACGTGCGCCCCGAGGCCGCTCATCGATGCCACCGGGCGGTGTAGCAGCGCCCACCGGCCGTCGAACATCACCGGAAAGAGGGTCGCGTCCTTGTCCTCGGGTGGCATGAGGACCCCGCGACGGCTCCAGGTCACGAAGTCGCGGGTCGTCGCCAGGAGGACGAGCGGACCCGCCAACGAGTACCCGACGTAGACAACGAAGTACTCGTCCCCCACTCGCGTAATGCGCGGGTCCTCGATCCCCCAGTGCTCCTCGAATCCCTCTATCTCGGGCTCGAGGACTCGCGCGGCGTCGATCTCCCACTTCGTAACACCGTCGTCACTCACCGCGGTGACGAGAGAGGAGATTCCTCGACGGTCCTCCACTCGGGCCAACAGGAGCGTGCGCCCATCCAAGACCGTCGCCCCGGGGTTAAAGACCGCGTTGACCATTCGCGGGAAGTCGACCGGGCGCAGGATTGGGTTCGCCGGGTGTCGCCGGAAGAGCTCGCGTGGGTCCGAATGAGTGACCATCACCATCCGCCTAAGCGACCATACGATTGTGGTCTCATTGTGGTGGTGCCCTGGCTCCCGCCCAATAGCCAGACACGGGAGACCGGCCGATGACGACACCGACGAGCACGCGCGAGCGTCGCCTGGTACGCCGTGTTGGCCAGCGACCGGTCGTCGCGAGGGGCGCCGCGCCGGGCTACGGCCCCGTCTTCAACGCCGGCCTGTGGCGCCGCAACGGCACCTATCACCTCTTCGCGCGCGCCGTTCGTCTTGGTCACTCGCGCGGCGCGGATGGCGACCCGACCTACGTCAACTACGTCTCGGACATTGTGGTCTTCACCTCGAGTGACGGGCGTGAGTACGAGTTCGCGTACGTGCTGGCGAGCGCCGACGACGCGAGCTACGAGGACCCGCGGGTCCAGTCCGTCGACACCACCGACGGCCCGCGACTCATCATGACCTACACCCACTTTCCCCACGACGGACGCGCGCCGTGGCGCATCGGCGCCCAGACGCTGTCGTGGCGCCACGGGCGATATGAGTTGGACGCCGGGAGCGAAACCCTGCTCGGCCCACCCGGCGTCGCCAACAAGGACGCGGTCGTGTTCAACCTGAGCGACGGACGGGTCGCAATGATCCACCGGATCCATCCCAACATGCAGCTCGCGGTCTTTGACGATCTCGATCACCTGTGGGGCGCCGACGACGACTACTGGTCGCACTACCTGAGCGACCTCGAACGCCACACACTGATCACCCCCAACCCCGGGGCGCTCGGTGTTGGCGCGGGCGCTCCCCCCGTGAGGACCGACGAGGGCCTTCTCCTCTTCTTCCACGAGCGGCGCGCCGACGGCTCGTACACGATGAACCTCGCCCTGCTCGACCCCGACACGGGCAACGTCGCCGGCGTGCTGTCCGAGCCGCTCCTCTCCCCGGCCCGATCGTGGGAGCGCCGCGGCGACGTCAACAACGTGATCTTCGTCCAGGGGGCCCACCTCGACGCCGACACGATCTACCTGACCTACGGCGCGGCCGATCACCACGTCGGGGCGGCCACGGCGTCGCTCACGTCACTGCTCGCGGCGCTCGACGCCGCTCGCCACGCGTAGCCGCCGGCCTCGCGAAGTGATCGGGCGAGTTCGGCCGTTCCAACGAAGGCGAGCGTTGACTCCGCGCCCTGGTTACGATTGACGCCCTTTGCTCGAAGGCCGTCGAAACCACCGTGGGTCAGCGGGTCCCACATCATCTGACCCGCGTCGTTGTCGCCGTGGAACCAGCGAATGGCCGCGCGGACTATCTGGGCCCAGCAGGCCTCGCCCGACACCCGCCACGCGAGGTGCGCCGCCCATCCGAGCGAGGCGACCTCAATCGGCTGTTGGTCAAACCCGGGGTTCAAGTTGTCGGGGCCTCGTCCCCCGACTGGCGTCGGGCTCACCCGATCTCGGCGGATCTCGAGCGAGGCCAGCCAGTCGAGCTGGGCGAGGGCCGACGCGACGAGGGCCCGCTCGCCGAGCACCCACGCGCAGGCCAAGCGCGCGCCCGGAATCAGGGCGTTGGCGTAGGTCAGGCGCGGTTCGGGCCACGGCCAGTCCACGTGCTCGGTGAGTCCGGGGAGCCGCGTTAGCGCGTCGGTCACGAGGGCCCGTGCTCCGTCGTCGTTGGGGTAACGCCGGAGCACGGCGACCGCGCCGAGGGCGGCGTACGCGGTCGATCGGGGATGGGGGGAGCGAAACGACGCCGACCGGTCGAAC
>JBOGFU010000104.1:0-5146 GCA_050743545.1 Acidimicrobiales bacterium
GGATTCCCGCCTACCGACTCCCGCGCGACGTGCTCGACGCCGAGGTCCGGCGCGTCGTGGCCCTGGGCGTCGACGTCGCCACCGGAACGCGCGTGGTCGACGTCGAGGCCGAGCGCGCGGCGTCGGGCGCCGACGCCGTCTTCCTCGCCGTGGGCGCCCAGTTGGGCAAGCGCGTCGAGATCCCCGCGGGCGACTCGGGTCGCGTCGTCGACGCGGTCACCTTCCTGCACGCGGTCGCCGCCGGCGAGCCGGTCTCGGTGGGCCGTCGCGTGGCCGTCTACGGCGGCGGCGACACCGCGCTCGACGCCGCGCGCACCGCCAAGCGGCTCGGCGCGACCGACGCCGTCATCGTCTACCGGCGCACGCGCGACCGCATGCCCGCCCACGACGAGGAGCTCGCCCAGGCGATCGACGAAGGCGTCACCGTGCGCTGGCTGTCGACGATCGACCGCTACGAGGGGGACCGCCTGATCGTCGAGACCATGCGCCTCAACGCCGAGGGCTTCCCCGAGCCGACGGGCGAGTTCGAAGAGCTCGGCGCCGACGCGCTCGTGCTCGCACTCGGCCAGGACGCGGACCTCTCGCTGATTCACGAGCAGGCGGGGGTCGTCGTTCGCGACGGCGTCGTGGAGGTCGCGTCGTCAATGATGACCGGCGCGCCGGGGGTCTTCGCCGGCGGCGACGTCACCCCCGACGACCGCACCGCCACGGTCGCGGTCGGCCACGGCGCGCGAGCCGCGCGCGGCATCGACGCCTACCTGACCCGGGCCGACCCCGACGTGGCGCCCGCGCGCGACGTGGCGACCTTCGAGCGCCTCAACACCTGGTACTACGCCGACGCGCCGCGTACCGTGCGGCCCGAGCTCGAGCGCGTGCGCCGGCAGAGCGGCTTCGACGAGGTGGTCGGCGCGCTGACCGAGGAGAACGCGCTGTTCGAGGCGCGCCGCTGCATGTCGTGCGGCAACTGCTTCGAATGCGACAACTGCTTTGGGGTCTGCCCCGACAACGCGGTCATCAAGCACGCCGATGGCACCTACGAGTTCGACTACGACTTCTGCAAGGGCTGTGGAGTGTGCGTGGCCGAGTGTCCGTGCGGGGCGATCGAGATGGTGCCCGAACAGATCTAGACGGGGTCGCGACGGTTGCCCTAGGCGCTGCGCGCTGAGGTCCACCAGTAGGGCGCGGGTGCGTCGAGGCGCGGGAGCGGGCTCGCGACGTCCCCGAAGCGTGCGTCGCGCGTGGTCCACGACTCGCGCGCCGCCTCAATCTCCTCGCGCGTGCGAGCGACGAAGTTCCACCACATGGCGATCTCCTCCGCGAAGGGCCTGCCCCCGATGAGGAGGACTCGGGCGCCCGCGAGGGGCTCGACGCGGGCTTCGTCGACCCCCACGCCAATGAACCCCAGCTGGCCGGGGGTCAGGGCGACGCCGTCGACGAGCACGCGGCCGCGAAGGACAACGAGCGCGTGCTCGAAGTCGGCGCGCAGCGCGACGTCGGTCGACCCTCGAAGGTCGAGGTCGACGCCCACGACGTCGCTGTCGACGCGCGCGGGGCTGGTGACCCCGGCGAAGGCTCCGACGAAGACCGTGGCCTCGGCGCCGTTGAGATCAACGCCCGGAAGGTCACCGTGGTGCTCGAAGGTCGCGGCCCCGTCGCGCGTTGCCTCGGGCAGCGCAATCCACAGTTGCGCGCCCTCGAGGTCCCCCGCGTACTGGTCCGTTGCCTCTTCGGAGTGCGCGACGCCGTGACCCGTGGTCATCAGGTTCAGTTCGCCGGGCGACACGACCTGCTCGGAGCCCAGGCTGTCGCGGTGGAGCGCCTCGCCCTCGATCAGCCACGTGACCGTCTGGAGTCCACAATGTGGGTGCGGGCCGACGTCCAGGCTCGCGGTGCGTGTGACCGCCGAGGGGCCCATGTGGTCAAGGAAGCACCACGCCCCAACCATCCGGCGCCCGCGTCGCGGCAGCGCGCGTCGCACGGAGAGCCGTCCGACCCGCGCGACGTGGCTCTCACTCACGTCCAGCGTCGACCTCACGTCGACCCCTCGGTCACGGCGTCGACCTTAGGGCGAGCGACGGCCAACGCGACGAGTCCCGGGCGCTGGGCCCGGGACTCGTCGCAACGACCGGTGTTAGACGACGTCGGCGGGGTCGGCCTGGCGGTAGTGGCGCACGCCCATCAGCGTGAGTATCAGCATGATGAACGCGGCGACGAACATTCCGATCGCGCCGTAGAAGGCGATGATGCCCATGAACCCGAACGCGTAGGCGTTGAGGAGGAGCCCGCGCAGGGTGTCACCCCGAAAGACGAGCTGCACCTGATTGGCGAGCGCGGTGTTGGAGGGGTCGGCGAGTGACGCTGCGCTGAGCTGCGCGTAGGTCTTGTTCTGCGCAATGGCGGCGGTGTCCACGCCGATGATGTCGTCGGCGAAGATCTCCGCCTGGGATCCGGTGAGGACCTCCTTGCCCGCGAGCGCGGTCTGGTGCGCCGCGACGAGGTCGCGGTAGTCGGCCTGGGTCGAGGTGGGGAAGTAGACCTTTTGCTCCTGGAGCTGGTGACGCACCTGGGAGTTCGTGAAGTCGTAACCGACGAGCATGCCGATGCCCGCGACCAAGAGGATCACGGTCAGTAGCGTTCCGAGCCAGTTGAGCAGCAGGTCGAGGGTCTTGCGTTGCATGATTGTCTCTTCTCACGAGTTGTTATCGACCAGCCTTCCAGCCGCCTGCTCAAGGTTCGTAGGGGAGAAGGTCCCCAAAGACGACGCGGATGGGCGCGCAGCGCGCGCGATGGGACGAAGGTCCCTTAGGGCTCGACCCCGAGTCGTGTCAGGAGCGCGAGCCCCATCACCGCGGCCTCGCAGCCAACGCCGCCGAGCGCGTCGACGTCGGCGTCGTCGCGCACGCCGCCCGCGGCGACGACGGGGATGCCCGCGGCGCACACTCGCCGGTAGAGATCGAGGTCGGGGCCACCGAGCGTGCCGTCGCGATCGATCGCGGTGACGTGCAGGCGCGCCACGTCGGCGTCGACACAACGCTCGAGGGCCTCGTCGACCGATAGCCCCGATGAGTCGGTCCAGCCCCGCACCGCCACCGCTCCGTCGCGAACGTCGAGGGCGACCACTAGTCGATCTCCGAGCGCGCCGGCGAAGAGGGCCAACGATTCGTTGTCGCGCCACGCGGCGGTCCCCACGATGACGCGCGTCGCGCCCGCGTCGAGCGCGGCGCGCGCGGAGTCAACGCCGCGCAGTCCGCCCGAGACCTGGAGTCCGACGCCGCGGCATCGAGTGGCCACGCGGGCGACGAGTCCCGGAGTCGGCACCCCATCGCGGGCGCCGTCGAGGTCGACCACGTGCACGAGGGGGGGGTCAGTCGCGACGATTGCGTCGAGCATCTCGTCGAGCGGGCGACGAAAGAGAATCCGGCGGTAGTCCCCGCGCTCGAGGCGCACGGCGTCCCCACCGAGCACGTCGAGGGCGGGGATCAGTTGCATAGCAGCATTGTAACATGATAACATGATGGAATGACAACCGGCAAAGTGATTCCAGCCGACCAGCACCCCGAGACCACCAATCGATTCCGAGACCTGGTCACGGCCTTCGCCGCGGTCGGCGACGAGACCTCGATGGCCGCGTTCCTCAAGGACCTGTGCACGACCAACGAGCTCGACGCCATGGGACAGCGCCTGCAGGTCGCTCGGCTGGTCGCGGGCGGGGTTCCCTACCAGGAGATCTCCCGGCGCACCGGGGCGTCGACGACCACCGTGACGCGCGTGGCGCACTGGCTCAACTACGGCGAGGGCGGCTACCAAGTTGTGCTGGGGACGAGTCGATCGTGAGTCGGCGCCTCACCCTCGCGCTGCCCAGCAAGGGCCGACTGCGTGACCCCGCGTGGTCGCTGCTCGTGGCGAGCGGGGTCGACCCCCAAGAGCCGGGGGAGAGGGTGCTCCAGGTCTCGTGTCGCAACGCTGACATCGACCTTCTCTTCGTGCGCGCGGACGACGTGCCCGAGTACGTCCAGGACGGCATCGTCGACTGCGGGGTGACGGGGTTGGACCTCGTTCTCGAGCGTGACTTTGACGTCGACGTGCTCCTGCGCCTGGGCTTTGGTGCCTGCTCCCTCGAGGCCGCGGTCCCCAGCGAGGACGCCGCGGTCGCGCTGGCCGACCTCGAGGGACGCCGAGTCGCCACGTCGCACCCCCGTCTCGCCGCCCGCGAGCTCAGCGTGCGCGGCGTCACCTGTGACATCGTGAGCGTCGCGGGGTCGGTGGAGATCTCGCCGCGCCTCGGTCTCGCCGACGCGATCGTCGACCTGGTCTCGACCGGCAGCACGCTTAGAACCAATGGACTCCGCTCGCTCGGCACGCTGTTCCAGTCGGAGGCGGTGCTGGTCGGCCGGGCGTCGACCGACCTCGAGGCGCGCCGGACCCTGACGACTTTGCTGGCGTCGGTGATCAGCGCGCGGGCCAATCGCTACCTGCTGTTCAACGTGAGTCGTGATCAACTGAGCGCCGTGACCTCGGTCCTGCCGACGCGCGGGTCACCCACGGTCATGGATTTGGCCACCGAGGGATTGGTCGCGGTCCACGCGCTCGTGCCCGCGGCGGCGGTGTGGTCGCTGCTTCCCGCGCTGTCCGCGCTAGGCGCCAACTCGATCCTTACCCTGCCCGTCGAGCGGATGATGCCGTGAGTCGCGCGGTGGCCACCGAGCGACCCGTGAGCATCGACGAGATCGTGGCGGACGTCCGTTCACGGGGCGACGCCGCGCTCGCGGCGTGGTCCGCGGTGTTCGACGAGACGACGTGGACCACTCCGCCGCGCGCGGTCGCCTACGGCGACGTTCCGACCGCGGCCATCCTCGCCGCCGCGGACAACGTGCGGACCTGGCACAGCGCCCAGCGCCCGGCTGACCTCATGCTCGAAGTGTCGCCCGGGGTCACCCTCGAGCGGCGGTGGACGCCGCTGCGGGCAATCGGCGTGTACGTTCCCCGCGGGCTGGTGTCGAGCCTCATCATGACCGCGGTACCGGCCCAGGCCGCGGGCGTGGAGCGCATCGTCGTGTGCACGCCCCCCGAGGGGTCCGCGGCGGTCGCCGCCGCCGCCGCGCTCATTGGGATCGACGAGGTGTACGCGCTGGGTGGAGCCCAGGCC
>JBOGFU010000105.1:0-5029 GCA_050743545.1 Acidimicrobiales bacterium
CGCGACGCCGGGGACGTGCAGATGCCGCCGGGGGAGATGGAGACCTCGATCGCCCGGCTGGAAGGGGCCGTGGCGAGCATCGCCGGCGCCGGCGCGCTGCCCGTCGTCCTCGGCGGCGACCACACGATCGCCCTGCCCGACGTCACCGGCGTGGCGCGGGTGCACGGGTTCGGGAAGGTGTCGGTCGTCCACTTCGACGCCCACGCCGACACCGGCGACAGCCAGCTCGGCTCCCTCTACGGTCACGGCACGCCGATGCGCCGGCTCATCGAGTCGGGGGCCTGCCGGGGCGACCGGTTCCTCCAGATCGGCCTGCGCGGCTACTGGCCCGAGCCCGAGACGCTCGCGTGGATGGCCGGCCGGGGCATGCGCAGCTTCGAGATGAGTGAGGTCGTCGCGCGCGGGCTCGACGCCGTGCTCGACGAGGCGCTCGTGATCGCCGCGGACGACTGCGACGGCTTCTTCCTGTCGGTCGACGTCGACGTCGTCGACCCCGGCGCCGCGCCCGGCACCGGCACCCCCGAGCCGGGGGGCCTCAGCTCTCGTCAGCTGCTCGACGCGGTGCGGCGACTCGCGATGGAGGGCTCGATGGTGGGGATGGACGTCGTCGAGGTCTCGCCGCCGTACGACCACGCCGAGGTCACGGCCTACCTCGCCAATCGCGTCGTGCTCGAGGCCCTGGGCGGGGTCGCCTGGCGGGCCCGGCGAGAGCGCGGCGACGCTGTGCGCACGCCGTCGTCGCCGCTGCTCGACGGGCGCTAGTCGAAGGCGGCCGACGCGATGATGGCGTCCACCGTCTCGCGGGTGGTGTTGGGGTGCAGGAACGCGAGTCGTCCCACGGTCTCGCCCTCCCACTTGGTCGGCGTGACGAACGCCAACTGGTCGCGCAGCATCTGGTGGCTCCACTCGGTGTAGCGCTCGGACGTCCAGCCCAGCCGGCGAAAGAGCACCACCGACAGCGTCGGCTCGCGCACGAGCTCGAGGTGGCTGCTGGCGGTGATCTCGCCCGCGGCGTAGGCGGCGAGGTCGATCGCCGACTGGATCGCGGTCTCGTAGGCGTGGGTGCCGTGGGTGGCCAGCGAGAACCAGAAGGGCAGCCCGCGCGCGCGCCGCGACAGGTGGATGGCAAAGTCGGAGGGGTTCCACTCGTAGTGTTCGTCGTCGCCCGTGTGCAGCACGTCGAGGTAGCCCGCCTGCTGGGCCAGGACCTTGCGCGCGACCGTGGGGTTGCGGTAGATCAGCGCCGCGCAGTCGAGGGGCGCGAGTAGCCACTTGTGGGGGTCGACCACGAAGCTGTCGGCGTGGCGGATCCCCTCGAAGAGGTGACGGTGGGTTTCCGAGAACATCGCCGCTCCGCCGTAGGCGCCGTCGATGTGGTACCAGAGGCCGTTCGCGCGCGCGTACTCACCGATTCCGTCGAGGTCGTCAACGATGCCCGCGTTGGTCGTCCCCGCCGTCGCGATGACCCCGACGATGGTGTCGGGGTGGCCGTCCGCGGCGATCGCCGCGGCGAGGCCCTCTTTGGTCAGGCGGTGGTCGTCGCCCTCGACGACCAGCGAGCCGACGCCGAGCACGTGCAGCGCCTTGCCCACGCTCGAGTGGGCGTCGGCCGACAGCGCGAAGCGCGCGTCGTGGAGGGCGAGCCCGGGGCGCAGCGCGCACCCGACGTCACGACCGACGGTCAGCCCCGACAGGTTGCCCATCGAGCCGCCCGAGACGAACGCGCCCCCCGCGCCCTCGGGTAGCCCCGCGAGGTCGGCGAGGAAGGTGAGCGCGGCGTTCTCCGCGGCGACGACCCCCGCCGACTCAAGCCAGCTGGTGCCGTTGAGCCCCGAACACGCGACCACCATGTCGAACAGCAGTGAGCTCTTGGTGGGGGAGTTGGGGATGAACGCCAGAAAGTTCGGCGCGTCGATCGACACCACCGCGGGCGCGAGTCGGTCGCGAAAGAAGTCGAGCACGCTCTCGGGTGGGTGGCCCTCGCGGGTGATGAGCGTGGCGAGCTCGGCCTGGGGCACCGGCGCGAGACCGCCGAAGTCGAGGGGGACCGGCGACAACGCGAGTCGACCCCGGCAGTAGTCGAAGACCGCGTCGGCGAACTGCGCGTCGTAGTCGTACATCTCGTGCCCCATTGCACCCGCCCTCTGCGTTTCGGCCCCTCGCCATCGTAGGCAACGTGCGTGGTGCCCCCGGCCAGGAAGCGAGCGTTGGGGCGTCGGTAGACTCACTCGATGGCGACGGCCCGCGTGGGGTACCTCGGACCGGAGGGGTCGTTCTCCCACGAGGCCGTGGCGACCCTCGGGGGCGTCGACGCGGTGCCGGTCGACTCAATCCCCGACCTGCTCCAGGCGGTCACCGACGGCGCGGTCGAGCGCGCGGTGCTGCCCTTAGAGAACGCGATCGAGGGCACGGTCTCGGCGACGATCGACGGGCTGGTCTTCGATCACGACCTCTTTATCGAGAACGAGCTCGTCACGCCGATCCACCTCCACCTGCTCGCGCGACCCGGGGTGGAGCTCGCGTCGGTGACGACCGTGCTGAGCTACGTGCACGCCCTCGCCCAGTGCCGGGGCTACCTCGCGCGCCTCGGCGTCGCGACGGAGCAGACCACGTCGACGTCGCAGGCGGCGCGCCTCGTCGCCGGGGCGACCGAGCCCTGGGCCGCGGTGGGCTCGGCGCTCGCGGGGGAGCTCTTCGGCCTGGCGCCCCTAGCGAGCGACGTCGAGGACCACCCCGGCAACGCCACTCGCTTCGTCGTCGTCGGTCGCGACGCCGTCGCCGCCCCGACCGGCCACGACCGCACGACGATCGTGTGCTTTCAGGACGCCGACCGCCCGGGATCGCTCTACGCGATCTTGGGTCGAATCGCCGCGCGCGACATCAACCTGACCAAGCTCGAGAGTCGACCGACCAAGCTCGGCCTCGGTGACTACTGCTTCGTCATCGAGTTCGAGGGTCACGTCGCCGACGACATCGTCGCCGACTGCCTCGCCGACCTCCAGGCGCACCTGGCTCGCGTCAAGTTCCTCGGCTCGTACCCCGTGACCGGCGACGACGCGGTCGACCGACGCGAGGAGGTCGCCACGGCGCGCCGCTCGGCGCAGGAGTGGATGGCCGGGATCCGCGCGCGCATCCGCCCCTAGCGCCCTCGCACCGCTCGCGTTGTGCGCGTGTTGGGTGAATGTCGTCGACGAGTGGTGACGACCCTCGTACCATTTTTCCTGGTCGTCCTGAGGAAGGACCGGCCCCACGCGCGGTCCCCCCGGCCGCGCTGACGGGCCAGTCGTCTCGTCACGGTCGTTGGTTTCCGCTGCGACAAGGGCATCGGCTCGGAAATGGTTGGACCATGATAAGGAAGATCATCATCGGCGCGGGAGCCGCGCTGAGCCTCTACGGAATCTGGTTCTGGACGCGCGTGCACTCCGCGGTCGGGGTCTGCTCGGCGCCGCTGGCGTCGAACACGGGTGCCGTCGCCACCGGGCGCACGTGCGCGAGCATCGTCGCCTCCTACGGCGAGGGCTTCATCTTCGTGATCGCGGGCGTGCTCGTCATGTTCATTGCGTTCACGATGATCCAGCGCGACCAGCGCCTCAGCCTCAAGAGCGAGCTGCGCGCCGTGCCGCGCCAGTGGGCGCAGCGCCACTACTCGGCCACGAGCGACGAGGCCGGCCCCTGGAACGGCGTCGATCGGCGCGTGGCCCAGGTCTCACCGCCGCGCAACGCGCTCGCGAGCCTGCTCGGTCGCCGCTGAGCCCAACGGTCGTTGCGGGTCAGTCGCCGCGCTAGCGAGCGACGCGCGCACGCGAGCGCCGCGCCGGGCGATCGCGAACGTCGAGGCCCCGGCGTCCCGGCCCGGGCTGGGCGCGCACGTCGCGTGGGCCGACCGCCTCACCGCACTGGTCGCAGACCTCGATGACGTGCGTCACCGCGCCGCACGACGCGTGCACGACCTCGACCGGTGCGCCGTCGGGGGCCTCGTAGCGGTCGCCCCACTGGCGCATCGCGGTCAGCACCGGCCAGAGGTCTCGTCCCTTGTCGGTGAGGCGGTAGTCGACGCGAGGTGGGTGCTCGGAGTAGGGGACGCGGGCGAGGACCCCCGCGTCGACGAGCTTGGCCAGGCGCTGGTTGAGGATGTTGCGTGAGATCCCAGTGCGGCGCTGAAACTCCTCGAAGCGGGTCACTCCCATGAACGCGTCGCGCACGACGAGCATCGACCACCACTCGCCGATGACCTCGAGGCACTGGGCCACCGAGCAGTCCATTGACGCGAAACTCTTGCGCTCCACGCCCTCACCCTAGTGGGTTGCATAATAGAACGCAAACCCCTATAGTGCGTCTCGTGACAGAACTGACCGCGACCCCCGGGCGAGTTCCTCACCACCGAGCGGTCTTCACCGTCACGGCCCTCGGTGCGTTCATGGCGTCGCTCGACCTCTCCATCGTCAACGTCGCGTTCCCCGCGCTCGAGCGAACCTTCAACCACGCGAGCTCGGCGACGTTGGCCTGGGTCATCACCGGCTACGCCATCGTCTTCGGCGCGCTGCTCGTGATCGCCGGTCGCACCGCGGACCGGCTCGGCAGCCGTCGGGTCTTCTTCGTCGGGCTCGGCGTCTTCACCGCGGGCTCGGCGCTCTGCGGCGCCGCACCGTCGCTCGGCCTGCTCATCGCGGGACGCCTGGTGCAGGGCGCGGGCGCGGCCGCGCTGCTGCCCGCGTCACTCGCGCTGCTGCTCGCCGCCTACCCCGCGCAGCGGCGCTCCCAGGTGGTCGCAATGTGGGGCGGGATCGGCGCGCTCGCCGTCGCGACCGGGCCGTCGCTCGGCGCGGCGCTCATCACCGCGATCAGCTGGCGGGCTGCGTTCTACGTCAACCTTCCCGTGGGGGTTGTCGCGTTCGTGCTGGGGCGCCGCACCCTGCCGCGACTGCGCCCGGCGAGCACCGGCGCCTACCCCGACTACCCGGGGGTCGCTCTCGTGGGGGTCGCGCTCGCCGCGCTCGTCCTGGCGATCTCCGAGGGCCCGACGTGGGGC
>JBOGFU010000106.1:0-2516 GCA_050743545.1 Acidimicrobiales bacterium
CCTCCGCGACGGGCGAGCTCTTCGCGAGGCGTGACGCGGCGCTCGAGGAGTCACTCTCGGCGTTGACCCGTCGCGTCAAGCGCGTCCTCCAAGACGACCAGAACGACGTGCTCGAGCGCCTGCGCGACGTCAGGGGGATGATCACGACCGAGCTCGAGGATGAGCACGACCAGCGCGCGCGCTACGCGGAGGCCGCGCGCGACGCGCTCGCCGACGCCGCAGCGGCCGGGGGTCGATTCGCCTTCGACGAGGCCCGGGTGAGCGGTCCGGAGGCGGGGCGCGGCGCGATCAACGACTGCGCGACCGACCTCGCGGTCACGATCGTGTTGGCCCTGCGTCGGAGGATTCTGACCGACGGCTCGGGCACCGCCATCGAGCGTGCGAATACCGCGTACAAGGAGTGGCGAGGAGCCCGCGTCGAGCGACTCTGCACCGACGCGGCCCGCCGCGCGTTCTCCCTCGGCGTGATTGCGGTGTGCCAGGGACAGATGGTGCGCTTCGTCGTCACGCCGACTGACGCGCCGTGCGACGCGTGCGCGCTCGACGCGCGCGCGGGCGAGCGCCTCGCGGGCCAGGCCTTCCCCAGCGGGTCGGCCCAGCCGCCCCTGCACGCCGGTTGCGCGTGCGCGGTCGTTCCGGCCGCCATTACGCCCTAGGCTCTCGCCGTGCGCAGCCCCACGGATGTCCCGCGGCGGGCGCCGCGCCTCGGACGTCTGTCACGGCGATTTTGGATCGGCCTCGCGGTCGCCATCGTCATCATCGGATTCCTGTCGCTGCGCAGCCTGGCGGTGCTGTGGACCGACCAGATGTGGTTCTCGTCGGTGGGACTCGGCGGGGTCTTCACCACGCTCTTTTTGGTCAAGGTGGGCCTCGCGCTGACCTTCGGTGCCATCTTCTTTCTCCTGCTGTGGTTCAACCTGCTCCTCACCGACCGATTCGGCGCTCGTGACCTCACCTTCGAGCCCGAAGACGAGATCATCCGGCGCTTCCAGAACGTCGTGCGCCCCTTCGCGGGCCGCATCTACGCGGGCATCGCGCTGCTGTTCGCGCTGGTCGCCGGGCTCAACGCGACGGGGGAGTGGCAAAAGTACCTGCTCTTCGTGCACCGCCAGAGCTTCCACGTAAAGGACCCGCTCTACCACCACGACGTTGGCTTCTACGTGTTTACCCTGCCCTTCGTCGCCTTCGTCGTGACCTGGCTGCTGGTCGTGCTCTTCGTGGTCCTGATCGTCACGACGGTGTTCCACTACCTCAACGGTGGAATCCGCGCCACGCGCGCGCGTCCGCGCGTCGCGCCGCGGGTCAAGGCCCACCTCTCGGTGATCGGCGCGGGGATCGCGCTCATGAAGGCCGCGGGCTACATGATCGCCAAGTGGGAGCTCGTCAACTCGACCAACGGCTACGTCCAGGGCGCGGGCTACACCGACGTCCACGCGCGGATGCCCGCCCAGACGATCCTGTTCTACCTCTCACTCGCCGCCGCGGTGATCCTGCTCGCCAACGTCCGCTCGCGCGGATGGTCACTCCCCGCGGTCGCGGTCGGCCTGTGGGCCTTCGTCGCCCTGGTCATCGGCGTCCTCTACCCGACCATCCTGCAGGCGCTCAAGGTGACCCCGGCCCAGATATCGCTCGAACGTCCCTACGTCCAGAGGAACATCGTCGCGACGCGGTCCGCCTACGGCCTCGACAACGTCGCCTACCACGCGTTCGCGGGACTGCCGGCGATCACGTCGGCGCAGGCCGCGGCGGACTCCGCGACGTTGGCCAACGTGCGCCTGTGGGACCCGTCGTCGTCGATCTCCCTGGCCACGGTGATCAAGCGAGAGTCGATTCGCTCCTATTACACGTTCGCCAACGTCTCGGTCGACCGCTACTTCATCAACGGCAAGCTGACCCCGGTGCTCATCGGCTCTCGCCAGCTCAATCCCTCCAACCTGCCCTCGCCCAGCTGGGTCAACCAGCACCTGCAGTACACCCACGGCATCGGCGCCGCGGTCGTCGCGGCCAACACCGTCGACCCGTCAACGGGCAACCCCATCTTCGTCGTGTCCAACGTGCCGCCGACGTCGACGAGCGGGATGCCGGTGCTCACCCAACCCGACATCTACTTCGGAATCAACGACCCCGGTTACGTGGTCGCCAACACCAAGCAGCCCGAGCTCGACTACCAGGTCAACTCGGGGCCCAACGCGGGCAACTCCGTCGAGTCGCACTACAAGTCGACCGGTGGGGTCGAGGTCGGGGGATTCCTGCGGCGGATGGCCATCGCGCTGCGCCTCGGTGACTTCAACTTCCTCATCTCCAGTCAGATCGATGACAAGAGCCGCGTGCTCTTCGTGCGTGACGTCACCGCGATGGCGCGCAAGGCCGCGCCCTTCCTCTCCTTTGACTCGAACCCCTACGCGGTCATCGCCAACGGCGAGGTCCAGTACGTGCTCGACGGCTACACGACGACCGACCAGTACCCCTACAGCCAGAACGCCGACAACCTCAACGTCAACGAGGGCGGGCTGCCG
>JBOGFU010000107.1:0-4777 GCA_050743545.1 Acidimicrobiales bacterium
GGTTGATGAACTCGTCGATGCCGAAGTTGACCAGCGCGAGACCCGTGCCCACCATGGCGATGCACACCCCTGGCGGAACGAACCAGTACCACTCGCCGGCGAGGGGCGCGTTGTTGGCCGACGCCCAGAAGAGCATCGTGCCCCAGTTCCACACCGAGGTGCTCGTGAGCCCGACGAACGCCAGCGTCACGTAGGCGCCAATCGAGTAGAGGATCGTGAACAGCAGCGACGACGCCAGCACCGGCAGCAGGTTGGGCGCGACCTCGGCGAACATGATGCGCAGCCGCCCCTCGCCGATGATGCGCGACGCCTCGACGAAGTCGCGATTGCGCAGCGACAGGGTCTGGGCGCGCAGCACGCGCGCGCCCCACGCCCAGCCGGTGAGCGAGATGATGAGCCCGATGACGAACGCGTTGGAGCGACCGCCCGGGGGCAGGTAGCTGTCGATGACGATCAGCAGGGGCAGCCCGGGGAGCGCCAGAAAGACGTTGGACACCAGGGTCAGCCCGTCGTCGGTGACCCCACCGAGGTAGCCCGCGGCGACGCCCACCACGACCGAGAGCACCGTCGCGACGACGCCGGCGACCAGCGCGACGACCATCGTCGCGCGTGCACCGACCAGCAGTTGGGAGAAGATGTCCTGGCCCAGCGACGTCGTGCCGAACCAGTGGTGGGCCGACGGGGCGAGGTTGGCGGCGAAGCCGGTGTAGGACGGGTCATTGGGTGCGAGGTAGGGCCCGACGATCGTGAGCAGGATGAAGAATCCGACGATCGAGAGCCCGATGATGACCTTGGGCGAGCGCGGGATCCGCAGCGCCCTCACGTCGACGCCTCGGTGCGAGTTCGAGGGTCGAGCGCGAAGTAGGCGACGTCGGCCACGAGGTTGGCGGCCAGCACCGCGAGGGTGATCACGAGGAAGATCCCCTGGATCAGCGGGTAGTCCTCGTTCTGGACGGCGTTGAGCAGAAGGTCACCCACCCCGGGGTAGTTAAAGACGAGCTCGACGAGCAGCGCGCCGGAGACGACGAGGCCGATGGCCAGCGACAGGTTCGCGATCGACGGAAGTATCGCGTTGCGCGCGGCGGTCATCACGACCTTTCGACGCGGCAGCCCCATCGCGACGGCCATCAGCACAAAGTCCTCCGCGGCGACCGTGATCATCATGTTGCGCATGCCGAGCATCCAGCCCGCGACCGAGCTCAGCACGATCGAGATCATCGGGAGCTGGCCGTAGCGCAACAGGCTCGCGATGAACGCCCAGCTCCACGACGGCGTGACGTTGAGGCTGTAGGGGCCGAGCTCGGGGAACCAATGAAGGTTGCTGCCGAAAATGAAGAGCATCACCGTGCCGAGGAAGAAGTACGGCACCGCCTGGAAGAAGGTCGCCATGGGGATCATCGAGTCGAGGCGCGACCCGCGGGTCCAGCCGAGCAGCGCGCCGCTGAAGGTGCCCAGCACGAAGCTGACGAGCGTCGACACACCGATCAGTCCGACGGTCCACGGCAGCGCGGACCGCAGGATCGTGCTCACCGGAGACGACAGGGTGATGGACGCACCCAAATTACCGTGCAAGAGCTGGCCCCAGTACGTGACGTACTGGGAGAGCAGGCTCGAGTGGAGAGACCCACCAAAGGAGAGTCGGATCGAGCGAATCTCCGCGGGGGTGACGTTGCTCTGGATCTTGCCGATGAGGGTCTGGATGGGATTGCCCGGCATGAAGCGGGGCAGGAGGAAGTTGACTGTGATCGCCACCCACGCCGTCACGACGTAGACGCCGAGTCGACGGGCGATGAGGCGCACTATCCCTGCCCCATCAGCGCGGCCGCCGAGAGCCCACCCACCACGTCCCCGGTGCCCTCGCAGCCGCAGCTGCGTCGCACGACGAGCTCGGTCGGCAGGACCACCGAGCGCACGGCGTCGGCGCTGCCGTCGAGCGTCGCGACCAGCGTGTCGACCGCGACCTCGCCGAGCAGGCTGCCCGACTGGCGCACCGTGGTGAGCGGCGGGTTGAAATAGCGCGTCAGCGTGATGTCGTCGAACCCCGTCACGGCGACGTCCTCGGGAACGCGATACCCCGCGCCGTTGAGCGCGTAGATCACGCCCACGGCCATCTGGTCGTTGGCGCAGGCAAAGACCTCCGGCAGTGGTTGGTCGATCGCGAGTCGCGCGCGCATCGCGGCTTCGCCACCGCTCGAGGTCCAGTCCGACTTGAGCACGTCAACGTGGCGGACCGCCATGCCCAGTCCTTCGGCGGTCGATGTGAACGTGCGCTCTCGCGCCACGCTGTCGGGGCTCGCGTCGAGGCCCGAGACGAACCCCGCGCGGGTCACGCCGTGGGTTGACGCCAGGTGCTCGACCAGCGCGGCCATACCCTGCTCGTTGTCCACGCGAACGGTGATCGCGCTCGTGGAGTCGCCCCGGCCCGCCAGCAGCACCACGGGCAGGCGCCTCGCCAGGTCTGCGACCCCTTCGTCGGCAACGACTCGATCGAGGACGATGAGTCCGTCCACCGTGCCGGTGAGGCTCATGAGCGGGTTGACCCCCGCGGGATGGCGCGGGCCTGCTCCGCAGAGCAACAGCGAGTAGCCGTGCTCGGCGGCGCGGGACTCGGCGCCACGGATGACGATGTCGGTGTAGAGCAGGCTTGCCTCCTCCACCGCGAGCACGTTGCCCTCGAGTGGCGCGTGCATGAAGACGAGCCCGAGGATCCAGTGCTTGCCACTGGAGAGGCCCCGGGCGACGACGTTGGGGACGAACTCCAACTCACGCATCGCGGTGAGGACCTTGGCCCGTGTCGCGGGTCGCACCGAGTCCAGGGAGTTGATGGCCCGGCTCACGGTCGCAATCGACACGCCCGCCCGCTTCGCGACGTCGTAAATCGTCGGCGGTGAATCGGCCATTACGTCCCCCACGGTCCCCCTCGAGCCGGCTGACTCTGTAAACGCTTACAAGAAACCGCTTACAAAATAGTCAGGTGACCACCTCGTGTCAAGTACGTAAACGCCTTGTTTCAGCCCAGAAGCCGCGTTTGTCGAGCGGAGTAATCGCTTACAGAGTGACCCGATCGCGCGAGGTTCTGCACGTCGCACCCGCGCTGGGCCACGGCGCAGCCGCCCAAATCCGCGTGCCAGCAAGCCCTTCCACGCGCCGTAGGGAGTCGCCCACGACGCCGCGGCCATCGTGGAGGCGCCGTGAGCCCAGCGACGCTGGACCGTCACAGCGCCCGCTCATCAAGGTCCGGCCGCTGGCGGGGCCCGCCGTGGGAGCTGGGAGGCGACATCTCGCACTAAGAACTGGGCGGTCGGCGCGCCCGTTACGATTCAGCGACGGTTCGACCAACCAACGGGAGGCGCCATGGCCGACGAGGCAATACTCGCGAGAATCAACGAGCTGGTCGACGAGGAGAACGAGCTTCGCAAGGGCGACCACGTCGAGGTTCACGAGCGCCTCGTCCACGTGGAAGAGACACTCGACCAACTGTGGGACCTGCTTCGTCAGCGGCGCGCGCTGCGCGAGTTCGGCAAGGACCCCGCCGACGCCGAGGTGAGAACCGTCGAGGTCGTCGAGCACTATCGGCAGTAGGACACCCGGCCGGGCTCGGGCCTAGGGTGACGCCATGAACCTACGACCACTCGGCGCGACCGGCATCAAGGTCAGCCCGCTGTGCCTCGGCGCGATGATGTTCGGCGGCTGGGGCAACACCGATCACGACGAGTCGGTGCGTATCATCCACCGAGCCCTCGACGAGGGCGTCAACTTCATCGACACCGCCGACGTCTACTCCCAGGGCGAGTCCGAGGTCATCGTCGGCAAGGCGCTGGCCACGCTCGACCGCTCGCGCGTGATCCTGGCCACCAAGGTCCACGGCCAGATGGGCGACGACCCCAACTCCCAGGGCAACTCGCGCCGCTGGATCACCGCCGAGGTGGAGCACAGCCTGACGCGCCTGGGCACCGACTACCTCGACCTCTACCAGATCCACCGCCCCTACCCGAGCGTCGACCTCGACGAGACCCTGGGCGCGCTGAGCGACCTGGTCCACGCCGGCAAAATTCGCGCGTTCGGGTGCTCCACCTTCCCCGCCGAGATGATCGTCGAGTCCCAGTGGCTCGCGCGCGTGCGCGGGCACCTGCCCTTTCGCACCGAGCAGCCGCCGTACTCGATCCTCGTTCGCGGCGTCGAGCGCGACGTGCTACCCACGTGCCAGGCGTGGGGCATGGGCGTGCTCAGCTGGAGCCCACTCGCCGGGGGCTGGCTCGCGGGGCGCTTTGGCACCGGGCGCAAAAACACCAGCCGACGCTCGGACCGCCTCCCCGCCCGCTACGACCTCACGATTCCCGCCAACCAGCGAAAGCTCGAGGTCGTCGACCGGCTCATCGCGCTGGCCAACGACGCGGGGGTCTCGCTCATCGACCTGGCCATCGGGTTCGTGCTCGAGCACCCGGCGATCACCTCGACGATCATCGGCCCGCGCACGATGGAGCACCTCGAGTCCCAGCTGAGTGGCGCGTCGACGCGCCTCGGCGCCGACGTGCTCGACCAGATCGACCTCCTGGTCGCCCCGGGGACCAACGTGAACCCCAACGACGACGGCTGGGAGCGCCCCGCTCTGGTGCCCGCGACGCGGCGCCGGGGCTGAGCCCGGCGGGGGGCCCAGCGGCTACACGCTCGTGAGCGACTCGTGGTGCTCGGCGACGTGGTGGGCGTACGCGTCGCGCGAGCGTTCGCGCACGCTGCCGTAGCCGCGAACCGCCGCGGCCCGGCCGGCCTCTTCGAC
>JBOGFU010000108.1:0-7995 GCA_050743545.1 Acidimicrobiales bacterium
GTGGTGAGCTTCTTCAACGACTCCAAGGGCTACGGCTTTGCCGTCGACGAGCGAGGCGATGACCTCTTTATCCACTTCTCGAATATCCAGGGGGACGGATTCCGCTCGCTCACCAAGGGCCAGCGCATCGCCTTTGACGAGGCTCAGGGGCCCAAGGGACGCGAGGCACGGAACGTCCGCGCGTTGGCCTCGGCCCGCTCGCGCGCGACCTCGCGCTAGCCGACCGCCCGGCGCGCGCTAGGCGCGGGCGCCGTCGACAATCGCGCCGTCGCGCATCCTTATGCGACGGTCGGTGTGCGACGCGACGTCCTCGTCGTGGGTCGCGATGATGACCGTGACCCCGGAACGCCGTTGAAGGTCGTCCAGCAGCGCCATCAGCTCCTTTGCGTTGGCGGAGTCAAGATTGCCCGTGGGCTCGTCGGCGATGACGACCTCGGGAGAGTTCGCGAGCGCGCGCGCGATCGCGACGCGCTGTTGCTCGCCCCCCGAGAGTCGCGACGGCAGGTGGCCCAGGCGATGTTCCAGGCCGACCTGGGCGAGGAGCTCGTGGGCGCGGTCGCGTCGCCGGTCCCTCGATGACTCTCGGGGAACCATCGCGATGGCGACGTTCTCCTCGGCGGTCAGCGTTGGGATCAGGTTGAACTGTTGAAAGACGAAGCCAATCGCCCGAGAGCGCAGGTCGGTGAGGGTCTTATCCGACTGGTCCTCTAAGGCCCGGCCGTCAAAGCGGATCTCGCCGGTCGTGGGCGTGTCGAGCGCGCCGAGCAACTGGAGGAGGGTCGTCTTGCCCGAACCACTCGGGCCCTCCAACGCCACCTTCTCCCCCCGCTCGATCGAGAGGTCGACCCCGCGCAGCGCGTCGACCGTCACGCCTCCCTTGGCGAAGCTGCGCGTGACCCCGCGCAGCTCGTAGAGGGGGTCGTGGGCGGACCCCGCGCTCGTCGGCGTCGCTGAGTCGGTCACGTCGGCCTCCTGGTTTCGGTCGATGCTCATCCGAGGTCCCTCAGCGCCGACGCCGGTGAGAGCCGAGCCGCGCGCCAACCCCCCGCCACGCCCGCGATGAGTCCGCCGAGCAGTGCGCCGCCGAAGCCCAGAACGATCGTCCACGGTCGTATCGGCGCGGTGAGGTGCACGGTGCGCGCGACCGTGGCCGACGTGGCCTGGTGGAGCAGGCCGCTCACGCTCGACGCACCGACGGCCAGGCCCGTGCTGGACACGCTGAGCCCCGGTCCGATCGCGCCGATCACCAGACATATCGCTGCGCCGAGGAGGACCCCGACGACTCCACCCACCACGCCGATGCCAACCGTCTCGGCCATGACTTGGCGCACGACCCGGCCACGCGACCAACCAATGGCCCGCAGAGATCCGATCTCGCGCACGCGCTTGGACACGCTCGACAGCGTCAACAGACCGGCGATCAGAAACGCCGCGAGCAACACGACAACCGCCAGCGCACCGCCGAGGTCGTTGGCGAGCTTGCGCGCGTTCGCCAGACTGCCGGTCACCTGGTCGGCGAGCGACGCGGAGGTCAACACCGTCGCGCCCGGCAGTGCGCTCTTGATCGCTTTGGCGACCGACGCCACGTCGCTCGAGTTCGCCACCGAGACGAGGACTTCGTTGATGCGGTTGGAGTTAGACGACAGCGCCCGTAGGTTCGACGTGGAGAAGTAGATGTCCGAGACGTCGCCCGTGAGCGTCGGATTCACGAGTCCAACGATGGAGTACGTCACCTTGTTGATGGTGATCTTCTGGCCGAGCTTCCAGCCCTTCTGTGACGCGTAGGCGGTGGTCACCAGCACTTGTGTCTTGGCGGTCGTCGGGTCCGTCGAGAGCCAGGAGCCCGACACCAGCTGCGCCCTCGTCACCAGCCCCGCCGACGAGTCGGCCGGGTTGACCCCGGCGACCGTGTAGGCCGACGTGCTCGTGTCAGTCGTGGGAGGGTTCAACACCTGATACTCGGTGCGCTCGGGTATGACGACGTCCTGTTGGTAGGCCTTCTGCGCCGGCGTCAGGCACTTGTTGAGCGCGGTGTTCGACCCGATCCCTCGAAATCCACCGGGTGGAACCGTGAACCCGCCGCCACCCGCGCCGGAGCCGCCGGAGCCCGATGGAATCGTTGTGGCGGTGCCCGTCGACCCCGAACCGAACTCCTTGGAGATCACCGACTGAATGCAGCTTCGCTCGGCTGACTGCTGAGCCGCCGTCAGGGTCGGCGGCTTGACGGTCGTCGAGACCGTCTCCCCACCCGTCGTCACCTTGGCGGTGATCTTGGGCACGGTGCCGGACTCGTGGAGCGCGTCGAGCGACAGCGCTCCCACCGCGCCCGTCACGTCCTTGATCTTGGCGACGTCGGCGACCGCCTGCTCGGGAAAGGTAATCAGAGTCCCGGGGACGAAGAAGTCGTGAGTGAATTTGGTGCCCGCGGGGCCGAGCTTGGCCAAGTCGGTAATGACCGACGAGTTCGCCGCGGCCAACGCCGCGGCGTCCGTGGAGTTAAGCCCCGAACCTCCCCGGCCGGCGAAGAACCCGCCGCCTCCGGAGAACCCGCCACCGCCGGAGAAGCCACCGCCACTTCCGCCCCCCGGAAAGCCGCTCGACGGTGTCGTCGTGGTCGTGGTCGTCGACAGCGTCGGCGCGACGGTGCGCGTGACGATGATGTCGGTGCCCACTGACTTGAGCGGCGACAACGCCTTGGCCTGCGCGTCACCGAGCCCCTGGGACACCCCGATGATGCCCATGACAAGGCCAACGCCGGCGGCGAGCCCAATCGCGGTCACCAACGTGCGTCCCAACCGACGGCGAAGCTCGTTCCACGCGTACGAGAGAGAGAACATCCGCATCCTGCTTCGACTTGGCGCGACCACCGGCGGTGGTCGCAGTCGAACTGTAGAGACTCGTGAGCGCCGCGTCACTCGAAAGTGAGTGACGCGCGAGCATTATTAACCGAGGCTTACGCGCCTCTTATTCGAGTCGCCGCCCACGCGTGGCGGAGCGATCGACGAGCGCCTACGCGGTGTCGGCGAGGTCCGTGTGCGGGGTCGTGCCGAGCACCGTAATCGAGTCGCTCGACGCCACCTCGGTGGGCTCCGGTGCGGTGAGTCGACCCGCGACGTCGGCAGTCATCCCCACCTTTCCCTCGTCGATCGAGGGCGGGGGCTCGGGGACGGCCCGCAAACGGCTCGGCGCGGGGGCGACGGTGCCGTCAGAGGTCCACCACTCCAACACCGACAATTTCACGGTTCCACGTTAGTAGTGGGCCCATCGCTTTCCAGGGAATGCGGAGAGTCGCGCGTCAGCGCTGGGGCGAGCGTCCCGTAGACCTGGCCCGATGGTGCGTGCCATAGCCAACCGGCGACGAGTGCTCCCGGCAGGATTCGAACCTGCGCACACGGTTTAGGAAACCGATGCTCTATCCCCTGAGCTACGGGAGCGGGACTTCCGCTCGAACCTCCGCGTGAAGCTCCGCGCGTAAATATTGTCCTATTCTACGCTTTGCAAATTCTGCGGGCGGCCCATGCGCGCGAGAACGGTGAGCGGTCCGGGTCGCCGACCTCGTAAACAGCGGCGCTCAAGTGGCACTGCCCTCCACGGCGCCACGAAGTGCTCGAACCATCTCGCGCAGCCTTTTCCTATCACTGCTGCCCTTGGCTACGTCGAGCAGTCGCTCCACCGCTCGTAAAACCAAACCCGACCCCGTCGTTTCAGGGCTCTGCGAACTGTCTGCAACTCTGCAAACAGTGTCGAAGTCCCACTCTGACGGAGCGCGTAGGAGCATGATCGTCATGTCCTCAGCATCCTTTAGGCCCGGTTGGGTGTCCGGGCGGTCGAGGAGTGCGGCCGCCTTGGCGACTAGGAGCGCTTCTTTGCTCAGCGTGGGGTACCCGTCGATGTCTTCACGGTGCGCTACGAGGCCCTCAACCGGCAGCATCAAGATCTGCCCAAGGTGAGAACGGTAAGTCACGTACACGTACAGATGAACATCGTCATACGTGCCGCGCCACTTGGACGAGCCCAGGTGGCTGGACTCGCTCAGTTCCAACGTCTCGCGCATTTCGGCAAGGTCGTGTGGTTCGACGATCATGTCAATGTCGTGGCTCTTTGCGGCCCGGTTGTGAAGCCACGCTCCCCAACCGCCGATGACGATGGCGTTGGGGTAGGTGCTATGAATCTCCTGGTAGATGCCCCAGGATCGCTCGGTATCCTCAAGGGAGTAGTGCTCAGACTGCGCTGGCGACATCGAGGCGCTCATTCATTCGGTGCAAGAAGCGCTGAGCTTGCCATCCCGACGTCACAAAGAGGTCCACGTAGGTCTGTGGGACGCTGGCGATATCGCCGTAGTTGCGCAAGTAGGGATCTGGTTCAAGGACGACCAGGTCCACGTCTCCCCGTCCGTTCTGTACCGAACGAAGTACTGCTCTGGGGTCTTCGTGATAGCAGTAGACGGTCGAGTAGTCGGCGACATCATTCGTATAGCGCCGCGCGTACGCCGCCGCGCTCGTCACTACTGCGTCGGACGGAAGCATCTTCTGAATCTCAAGCACACCGAGACCAGTATGGACCGAGACTGGCCGGTCACGGTTCAGCCGTCGCGTCCCTGCCCAGTGGAGCAAGAGCCGCATCGGATCTCGGACGACTAACCCACTTCGCACGGCGTCAATGGCACCGATCTCACGAGGCACTACCAGCGCGCCGTGCACTGACGAAACGGCGAATCCGAGTTGTTCCGAGAGTTCGGTGATCGAACTACGTCGATTTTCGTACTCGATGGCGCCGACCAAGAGGTGACGCCAGATGATCTCGGTTTTGGTCAACATCGTTGCTTGCCATCCATTTCTGTAATCAGGGCATAGTTTACCACTATGACCAGGTATTTTCGTAATTTTACGAAAATACCTGATAAACAGTACTGTATGCGAGTGAATCTGCCGGTAGGTCATCAAGCAAAACGAAGTGGTGAGTTCCAGAAGTGCTTCTTCGACGTTCCGAAATGAGAGGGTCTACGCCTCTGAAGACGCCTTAGAAGTCCTGATCACGACTAATCCGCGGAAGTCCCACGGGAGCTCGCCCGGGCGCGCGGCCCGCCATCCCAACCCTACCGACGTGCGTTGCTACGAGGTGCCCAATCGCCGCGTCGCTCGCGGTCGATCAGTCGTCGGTACCACCACCGTCACCGTCGTCACCGTGATGGTGCACGGTGGTCGTCGTCACCGGTGGAGGTGGAGGGGGTGGTGGCGGCAACGTGGTTGAGGTCGTGGTCGTCGTGGTTGACGTCGTCGTCGTGGTGGTCGGTGGCACCGTTGTCGTGGTCGTCGTCGTCGTAGTGGTCGCGACGACAGAACCGACCGGCGACGCCGTCGTTGAGCGGTGCGTGGGGTGCCGTTTCGGCGACGTCGGTGCGGCTATCGAGCTCGTCGAGGAGCCGCCGGTAACGGGAGGCGATGTCGGGGTCGAGGTCGTGGTGGTCGCCGCCTCGACCACGACAGCGGTGCGTTGCGGTACGGACCGCCTCATGGCCACGACGCCGGCCGCTCCGGCCAGCGTCATGACCGCGGTCATGGACCACGACAGAAGTGCTCGAAGTCGCTCCACGGAGAGTCCCCCTTCGACGAAACTCTGGTCGAACACCCGCGCTCGGACCGCAATGTTGTCGAACTGTTGAGGGACGGCTATCAATGGCGCGATTCATCGGGGCCGAGCCACGGAACCTCCCGAGCAGAACTCCCGCGTGAACCTCCTTGGTGCCTTCGTCAAAAGTCGCCGCCGCCGCCTCCATCGTCACCGTGATAGGTCACCGACGTCGGCGCGGACGCGGTGTGACTCGCCGGAGTCGCGGCCGGCGTAGTGACTGTCCTCGCCGAGGTCGACACTGCCGCCGACGTGGGGAGCGGGTGCAGGTGCTGGCCAACCGCGATCACGCCCACGGCCACGGCCACACTGAGGGCAACGGTATTCACCCACGACGTGATGGCCCTGCTCCTTGACATGTCGCCTCCTTGGAGATTGACAATCCATCTCTAACAACGAGAGATGTGAGGTCGATAAGGCGCCGATGGGCCTAGCGGAAGAATCTCGTTGCGCCCGCTCCACTAGCCTCGACTCGGCTATGGCGCTCTCGATCGGCATCGTCGGACTTCCCAACGTGGGTAAGTCCACTGTGTTCAACGCGCTCACCCACAATCACGTTCTGGCCGCCAACTACCCGTTCGCGACGATTGAGCCCAATGTCGGCGTGGTGGCAGTACCCGACCCGCGCCTCGAGGTCCTCGCGCGGCTCTTCGAGTCGGAGAAGGTCATCGCCGCGACCGTGACCTTCGTTGACATCGCGGGCATCGTGCGCGGCGCGTCCGAGGGAGAGGGCCTCGGCAACCAGTTCCTGGCCGCCATCCGCGAGGCCGACGCCATCTGCGAGGTGGTCCGAGTCTTCGAGGACGACGACGTCATCCACGTCGACGGGCGAATCGACCCGTCCGGTGACGTCGCGACGATCGAGACCGAGCTGATCTTGGCGGACCTCCAAACGCTCGACCGCGCGATCGCGCGGCTCGAACGAGAGGCCAAGCGCACTCACGGCGCCCCCGCGACGCTGGCGAACGTGCTCAGCGCACGCGACGCGCTCAATCGCGGCGAGGTCATCTCTCGCGCCAACGTCGACCGCGCCGCGCTGAGCGAGCTCCACCTGCTCACCGCCAAGCCCTTTATTTACGTCTTCAACGTCGATGAAGAGACCCTGGGCGACAGCGCGCGACGCGCCGAGCTCGCCGCGTCGGTGGCCCCGGCGCCGAGCGTCGTGCTCTGCGCCAAGGTCGAAGAGGAGTTGATCGACCTCGACGACCTCGAGGCCCGCGACATCCTCGCCTCGTACGGCCAGGCCGAGTCCGGCCTCGCCCTGCTGTCGCGCGTCGGCTTCGCGACGCTCGGGCTCCAGACCTTCCTCACCGCGGGACCCAAAGAGTCGCGTGCGTGGACGATTGCCTCCGGGTCGACCGCACCCGAGGCCGCCGGGGTCATCCACAGCGACTTTCAGAAGCACTTCATCCGCGCGGAGGTCGTCACCTACGACGACCTCGTCGCCGCGGGGTCCATCGCCGCGCTGCGCGCCGCCGGTCGCGCTCGCGTCGAGGGCAAGGAGTACGTCATGCGCGAGGGTGACGTCGTCGAGTTCCGCGTCGGGGTCTGAGGCTAGAGTGGCCGCGGGCGATATCGACAGAGGTCGGCGCCTGGACGCTTCGACTCACTAGGAGAACCATGACCTCTGTCGACCCCACCTTCAAAGTCGCCGACCTCTCGCTGGCCGCCTTCGGCCGCGCCGAGATCGAGCTCGCCGAGCACGAGATGCCCGGCCTCATGGCGATGCGCGCCGAGTTCGGGCCCAGCCAGCCGCTGGCCGGCGCACGCATCTCCGGCTCCCTGCACATGACCATCCAGACCGCGGTGCTCATCGAGACCCTGGTGGCGCTCGGCGCTCGTGTGCGCTGGGCGAGCTGCAACATCTTCTCGACCCAGGACCACGCCGCCGCCGCGGTCGTGGTGGGGCCGACGGGCACGATCGAGCGCCCCGCCGGCGTCCCGGTCTTCGCCTGGAAGGGCGAGTCCCTCGAGGAGTACTGGTGGTGCACCGAGCAGCTCATGCGCTGGCCCGGCGAGTCCGGGCCCACCGCGATCCTCGACGACGGCGGCGACGCGACGCTGCTCGTGCACAAGGGGCTCGAGTTCGAGCGCGCCGGCATCGTGCCCGCCCCCGAGAGCGCGGACACCGAGGAGTACCGCGTCGTGCTCGCGCTGCTGAACCGCATCGTGTCGAGCGGCGAGGAGCTCTTTGAGCCAATGGCCGCGGGGATCGTCGGGGTCTCCGAAGAGACGACCACCGGGGTTCACCGCCTCTACGACCGGGCGCGCGAGGGGTCCCTGTTGTTCCCCGCGATCAACGTCAACGACGCGGTCACCAAGTCGAAGTTCGACAACAAGTACGGATGCCGGCACTCGCTGATCGAC
>JBOGFU010000109.1:0-1859 GCA_050743545.1 Acidimicrobiales bacterium
CGCTCGACCTCCACCCCGCCCATGATCAGGGCCACGCCGAGGCCGACCAGCAGCGGGGGCAGGACAAAGCGGCCGACCCCAAAGGTCAGGGTCAGCGCGCGCGCGACGACCCGACCGACCGGACCCAGCGCGTGGGCCTCGGCGAGCAGGCACAGCAGGCCCGCCACCAAGAGGAGGACCACCCACACGTCGCGCTGGTGGCGACGCCAGAGGGTCTCCTTGGCGGGCGCGGCGCGCTTGGCCGCCGGACGCTTCGAGTGCTGCGCGGCTGCCACAGCCATCCAACTTACCGAACAGAGGTTCGACTTCTGACGACACTTAACCTGGGCATCGTGAGCTTCACGCCCCAGCCCTCGACCGCCGACCTCGCCCAGCGCCTCGGCGCGTCGGCGCACTGCTGCGAGGTCGTCGCGTCGAGCGACCTCACGCCCACGTTGCGCGAGGTCGTGCTGCGCGGCAACGCGCGTACCCTCGCCGGCGAGCCGGGCCAGGACGTGATGGTGCGCGTCGAGGACCCCGCCGGGCGCTTCGTGCGCCGGCGCTTCTCCGTGCGATCGCTCGACGCCGTCGCGGACACGTTCAGCCTGTGGGTGACCGTCGACCACGACGGCCCCGGCGTGACGTGGGCTAGAACCGCGATCCTCGGCGACCACGTCGACGTCATCGGCCCGCGCGGAAAGATCCCCCTCGCCGCCGCGTCACGACACCTCTTCTTTGGCGACGTCTCGGCGCTCGCGGTGAGCTACCGCATGGCCCAGTCGATCGCGGCCCCCGGCGCGGCGACGATCGCCATCGAGGTCGACCACGTCGACGAGTTCGTCACCGCGCCCGCGCCCGAGGGGGTCGAGTTCACGGGCGTCATAGTCGAGCGACGCGGGCGCGGACACGACGACCCGACGGGGCTCCTCGACGCGCTGGCCACCGTGGCGATCCCCTCGGCCGACGTCCACGCCTACGTTCTCGGTGAGTTCCACGTGGTGAAGGCCGTGCGCGCGGCGCTCGCCGACCGGGGGCTCGACGAGACCCAGGTCAGCCACAAGGCGTACTGGCGCGCCGACCGGGGCAACGCCGAGCACGGCGAGCCCGACCGCGACGAATAGGTGGCCTGAGGTCCAATCGGCTCACCGAGGCTTGTCTGCCAAGGTTTGGCGCAGCTAGGTATCGCTCGTCACATCGACGCGACTTCTCGTTGTAGCAACGGACCGGCCTTCGACGCCGGACAAGACAATCAACGTTCCGACGACGCCAATGCTGGCGAGCCCAAGGAGCAGCCCAAACAGAGAAAAGAGGGTCACGACCACGCCCGCGACGATGGATGAAGTGCCCGAGCTCGCGCTCCTGGTACGACTCCATATCAATGTGTCCGAGAGACCTACGAGCACTCCGACGGCCATGGCTCCAAGGCCGAATGCGGCCGACGTCGGGTCTCGCTCGAGCAGCGTGAGCATCGGAGGATTACCGACGTACGTATGGCCACCGATCGTAATTGACAACACTCCAGTTGGTTCGGGCGCGTGGTAGGCAACGCCAACCACCACGCTGACAATCGCCCACAACACGGCAAGAGTCAAGAACACCCAGCGAAGCTTCTCGGCTCGGCGCATCCGCATTTCGCGCGCTGCGGACGCTGGTGCGGTCATGATCCTCATCGTGCCACGTGGATCGACAGCGGCACCCAGAGCCCCGATATCGAATCCGACGTACCCGGACGGCACAGATCTCTCCGGATTGTTGACTAGATCCGGGTCCCCTACCAGCCTCGTCGAGCCAACGCGAAGGCGACCGCGAGCGCGACCATGGCCCACGACATCGCGCGCAGCGCGCGCTCGGTGGGCCCGAGCACGAACGCGCGGTCGATC
>JBOGFU010000110.1:0-1515 GCA_050743545.1 Acidimicrobiales bacterium
AGCACCGACTTGCCCGAGCCGCTCTCGCCCACGACCGCGGTGACCTCGCCGGCGACGAGGTCGAGGCTCACGTCGTCGACCGCGCGCACGACGCGCGCCGCGCCGAAGAGCCGTCCCGGCGCGCGCACGCGGAAGTGTCGCGTCAGGTGGCGCGCGGACAGCTCGGTGGTGGTCGTCACGACGTCACTCACTCGCTCACCCCCGACGTTTCCGCGCGCGACGGCGCCGCCGCGGTCGAGCTACCGCGTCGCAGCTCGACGGGCACCGCGACGCCCGACGCGGAGTCGTGGAGCCAACACGCGACGAATCGGCCCGACGACGCGACCTCCACCAGCGACGGACTCTCGCGCGAGCAGCGCTCGAAGGCGTAGGGGCACCGCGGGTGGAACGCGCAGCCCGAGGGAAGCGCGGCGAAGTCGGGCGGCGAGCCCACGATGCCCGCGAGCTCGCTTCGCTTGCCGTGCAGGGGTGGAAAGGAGTTGAGCAGTCCGAGGGTGTAGGGGTGGCGTGGCGCGTCGTAGAGCTCGCGCGCGCCGGCGCGCTCGACGAGCCGGCCCGCGTACATGACGACGATCTCGTCGGCGAGCTCGACGAGCAGTGAGAGGTCGTGGGTGATGAAGATCATCGCGAAACCGAAGCGCTGGCGCAGGTCGAGGAGCTCGTCGAGGATCTCGCGCTGGGTCACCACGTCGAGCGCGGTCGTCGGCTCGTCCATGATCACGAGCGCCGGGTCGAGCGCCAGGGCGAGCGCGATCATGACCCGCTGGCGCTGGCCCCCCGAGAGCTCGTGGGGGAAGCGCGCGAGGCGGTCGGCGCCGAGGCCGACGAGCGACAGAAGCTCCGCGGCGCGCTCGTGACGCTCACCCTTTGACATCTCGCGCCGGTGGGTCTTGAGGACCTGGTCGAAGAGTGCGCCCACGCGCAGCACCGGGTTGAGCGCGTTGAGCGCACTTTGGAGCACGATCGAGACCTGCGACCAGCGCACCGCACGCAGTTGGGTCTCGTTCGCGGTGACGAGGTCGATGACGTCGTCGGCGCCCGTCGCGTCGCTCACGCGCAGCAGCGCCTCGCCCCCGACAATCACCCCCGGGGCACGCAACAGGCGCGTGATCGCGTAGACCAACGTCGACTTGCCCGAGCCGCTCTCCCCGGCGATGCCCAGCACGCGCGAGCGCTCGAGGTGAAGGTCGACCGCGTCGACCGCGCGCACCGCGACCTCGCCCCACCCGTAGTCGACGCTGAAGTTGCGCACGTCGAGGATTCGCTCGGCGGCGGGCGGCGCCCCGGTCGCGCGCGCGCCGGGGTCGACGGCCATCGGGGCGTCCCCCGCGTCGATCTCGTCGGTCATCACGGGCCGACCGTCTTCGCCGCGGCCACGCGTGCGCGCGGCGAGCTTGACGCGCGCAGCACCGGGGTGAGCCCCAAGCGCGCGCGGCGCGGCAGCCCCGCGCGCCGGCGCTGGCGCGCGGTGAGCCCGGCCTCGCGCAGGCGCGGGTTGATGAACTCGTCGATGCC
>JBOGFU010000111.1:0-14386 GCA_050743545.1 Acidimicrobiales bacterium
CTCTACGAGTCGGCGCGTTGGTTCGTCGACCCCGGATACGTCGACGACGCGCGCGTCGCCCCGGTCCGCTGGAGTCCCCCGGAGGCGACCCCGTCAAGGTGATCGGGCTCGATCGACTCGATGGGGCTCAACTCCTCTAGTCCGGCGAACCGCCTCCTGCTACGAGGGTGCGTTGTCTGGCGGCTGGTGGGTGGACGATGGCGATCGCGGCCCTCGAGTGGGACCACGCAGGGAGTGACGTCGCTCACTCTCCCGTAAGCCAGTTAGCGAAGGCGTCAAAGGAATAGGGACGGCCGAGGAAGTCCTCGACCAGCTGGCTCGCGTCCTTTGACCCCCCCGGTGCGAGCACAAGGTCCCGGTAACGGTGCGCGACCGACTCGTTGAAGAGATCATCACGGTCAAAGGCCGTAAAGAGGTCCTTCGCGATGACCAGGCTCCACAGGTAGGTGTAGTACGCCGAGGAGTAGCCGGTGAGGTGACCGAAGGAACACTGGAAGTGCGATCCGGGTAGCTGTTGGAGAACGTCAAACTTCGTTCGCAGTTCGCTGATGTAGGCCGTGTGGTCCGCGGGTCGAGCGCTATGGAGATAGAAGGAGACAGCAGACAGGAACAGTTGACGCGCCGCCCACTGGCCGCGACCGAAGGCGTCTGCCCGACGCATTCGATCGACCAGTTCGGTCGGAATCAACTCACCGTGTTCGTTGCTCGCGAAAGTCTGGAGCACCCGGGCGTCCCACGCCCACTCTTCAAGCATCTGGCTCGGCGCCTCAATGAAGTCCCACTCGGTCTCAATGCCACTGAGGGCGATCCACTCGTTGCGTGACGCGAGCAGGCCGTGCACGAGGTGGCCGAACTCGTGGAACAGTACTTCGACCTCGCTGTGTTCGAGCAGACCGCGATTGAAGTTGCACACCAGTGCGCCCTCGAAGAGCTGCGTTCCGCCTACGCCACTACGCAACTCGAACATGGCGGCATGCTTGAATTTTCCCTCTCGTGGGTGAAGGTCAAGGTGAATGCGCCCCAGCGTCTCTGCACCGAAGAGGACGTCGTAGACGCGCACCTCGGAGTGCCAGGAAGGATCGTCGGTCGCAACGAAGGAGAGCCCAAAGAGCCGGGAGGTGACAGTTAACAGTCCCTCGCGCACCTTCTCGGAGTCGAAGTAGCGGCGAGCCTCCTGGCTGTCGACGGCAAACTCTTCGCGTCGCACGAGTTCGCTCGCAAAGAATGCTGACGAGGAGTCCACCTGAGTTATCGCCGGATCCTGAGCGCGCAGCGCGGCGAGCAAGACGGCGTAGTCGGACTCGGCCGCTGAATGGGTCGCGACCAACAGCTTGTCGAGGAAGGCTTCGATCCCGGCGGCACTGCCCACCATCCTGCGTTGGGTGTCGTAGTCGGCCCAGCTCTCGAATCCGGCCAACGACGCCTGCTCGGCACGCAACGAAAAAATTTCGGCGAGTATCGCGTCGTTGGCCGGCCACGCCCGGTTCTCGTTCTCCAGCGCCAGGGCCCGACGAGCCTCCGTGCTCGTCGAAAACGTGTAGAACGGGACCAAATCGGGGTAGTCGGTGGTAATCGTCGCGAGGCCCTCACCGTCGAGCGGGTGGGCCGCGACGTAGTCGGCCGGAAGGCCGTCGAGTTGCGCGAGAGACACGCGGAGACTGTGGACGTCGTCACGGGCGAGGCGAGCAAAGTCCTGTTCGAGCTCCGTCAATCGGCTTGCGATCTCGGCGAATCGCTCGCGCTCTGCCTCAGGCAAGTCGACGCCCGCGAGTCGAAAGTCGCGCATGGTCCGCTCGTAGACCCGCAGAGCGCCGGCGTTGCCGTTCAGTTCAACCTTATCCAGTGCGGCGAATAGCGCGAAGAGCTCGACGTCTTGACTTCGCGCTGTCGAAAGCTCCGTCGCCTCGCGGGAGCGCCCTTCTAGGAGTTCGCGAACCGCAAGCTCGGGGTGCACCTCTGAAATCAGATTGGCGGGTGCCGTGCCATTCGCTAGAGATATCCCCGCCGCGTTGAAGAGTTCGAGAACCTCACCCGCGCTGCGCGGTGTCCCGTCTTTGAGATTGGCGATTTGACGCCGATACTCGGCGAAATTGGAACTCGTGTATTCGTCAGCCCAGGCCAGCCAACCGTCAGTGGGAAGTGGAACCGGTGTAAGAGTCATGACCCAAACCTATTTGACAAGCGCGAGTTCGCGCTTGGAGCCAATGCGGTCTGTCAGGGTCGTCGCCGCCCAAGCGTAACTCTTGCTCGCGCCGGGCGCTCCTTCATCACTTCGCACGCCTTGTGTCCAATAGTTCGAATTCGTCCATGAGTCGACTCCTGAGCGCCGCCCGGTCGCTCCAGCGCATTCCCGCCTTAGGAGACGTGAGAAAGCGACTCGAGTTCTGAGTATGCGTCTTACGTTCTGGGAGATCGCAATCTGACTGTCGGACCTCTCGCTCCTTCAATCAGATGAGTCCAGGCGGCGGGTTGCAAATCGCAACGTCCGAGATCAACTTCTGACTCCCGCTTCTAGACCGGATTGATTACTCTGCTCACGATCCAAGCGTGCTTGCCCACTTGGCGCACGCGGCTGAATCCGTACTGCTCGAAGAGCTCGAGAGTCGCGCTGAAGAGAAATCTGCCCTGTGCCTCGCGCCCGGACGTTGTCTCCGATATTGCTTCAACAAGACCACCTCCGAGGCGAGTTATCTGCTCGAGCGCGCCCTCCAATGCCATCCGAGCGACGCCGTGTCCGCGATGCCTTTTGTCGACGAAGATGCAGGTGATTCGCCAGTCAGGCGTTGGCGGAGGGTTCTTGTCGTACTCACGTTTGTGCTTCAAGTTGGAGAGTTCGTCGGGATCGCCATATTGGCACCAACCCTGTGCCAACCCTTCTTCGTCAAGGATCAGCGCGGCGTGGGCGCGACCCGCGCGGACGCGACCTTCCTTTACCGCGCGATAACTAAGCCCTCTTTGCCCGCACTCGGGGTGGTAACCGATGCACCAACAACCGCCGTAGACACCGTTGTTGCGCTCCACAAGTTCTGCAAAGGCGTCCCACGTTGACGCGTCGAGCGTTTGGAGTGTGTAGAGCATCGTCCCATCCTCCCTGGGGGCAAGTATCGTCCCCGTGCGTGCCCATTGACCGTGCGGGACCGTCGCGCAACCTGAGCTCGTCCTTTCGGCAGAGTTCAATCTGGTTCGCCTAAGCCAGAGTCGCGGCATGTCCGCGCACGGAGATATTCAACTTATTGACGAATCGGCACTCCCGTCGGGATTCGAACACGTGCTGCCACCTTGAAGAGGTGGATGGGCGCTCTCATTGATACGCGTGTTGTCCCTGATTAGGGATTACTTTGATGACGTCCCACGTCGAGGAAGCACACGTTGGGCACTCGACGTGCACGCCAAGACCGACTCACTCCACCCCTCATTTTCTGACCAACGTGGAGTCCTAAAGAGATTTGATAGCTGGATCAAGCCAGGTTGTCGGTGGGCATAGCAATAGAGTCTCCGACCGGCGCGTCAAGCACCCAGTGCCCCAACCTCTCCGAACCGAAAGCATGAGTCTTGGTGGTCGTTCACCAGCCCAGCGGCTTGCATTAGGGCGTAGCAGGTGGTCGGACCCACGAATCGAAAGCCCCGCCGCTTCAACTCAGCGCTCATGGCTTTGGACTCAGGGCTCGAGGAACGCAAGGTTGGTTCGCTTGACCAATCGTGCTGGCGAGCGTTGCCGCCGACGAACGACCACAGGAGGGAATCGAGGTCGTCGCCGCGAACGCCAAGATCGAGCACCGCCCTGGCGTTAGCAATCGTGGACTCAATTTTGGCGCGGTGGCGAATGATGGAGGTGTCCGACATGAGTCGTTCGACGTCGTCGGGAGTGAAGCGCGCTACCCGTTTCGCATCGAAATTTGAGAATGCTGTGCGGTAGCCAGCGCGGCGACGAAGAACGGTGTGCCAACTCAAACCGGCCTGAGCGCCCTCGAGAGTAATCAGTTCGAACAGCGCGGACTCTTCGTGCAAGGGGACGCCCCACTCCACGTCGTGGTACTCGCGCATAGCGTCGTTGTCGGCCCACGAGCATCGGAGTTGTTCGTGAAGTGTCACGGCGATTGCGCCACGCGGAAGATGGGCCAGCCAATCTCAGTGCGCCAGAGGGATTCAACTGGTGTGTCGTGACTTCCCACGAGGTAGTACTCGCGGATAGGACCTTCGACGGCCAGCGCGTGATCGGTAACATACGCGGCTATGGCGCCGTAGGCCCGGTCAATCTCGGAGTGCGCGCCCGAGTGCACGATGAGGGCCAGCTCGGCACCGGGGACAGTCAGCGACTCAACCCTTCCCGTCGGCTTGACCTGTCCGGCGCACGGAACGAACACGGTTGCCGCGCCGCGTTCATACGCGAACAGATCGTTGGCGTAGATGCCGCCTGAAGGTCCGGATGGCACGATGTGCTGAGCCGCGAGGGTGGCGAAGAGTTCGCCGAACGCACCCTGGTACCACGACGACGCGTCCTCTAGGTCAATGACCTCGTGAATGGCTGCGGCGGGAGCTGGCTCGACCGTGCGGTGGTTGATGACCGTCGAGGCCGGTCCCGCGGGCTCAAGAAGCCCGCGCAGCGAGGCGACTGCATCCTGGGTGCGAACCAGCGTGTCTTCTAGTTGGCTCAAGTGTTCGCCGATCAACTCATTCCGAGTCGTTACGTCGTTGGCCTCAATGACGGCGCGGACCTTCTCGACGGGCATCTCGAGCGATCGCAGGCGCCGAATGACCTGCGCCGTCGGAATCTGACCCGTGGAGTAGCGCCGGTGACCCGTTTTCGGGTCGACGTCGACGGGTTCGAGCAGGCCGACCTGGTGGTAGTGGCGCAACGTCTTGACGCTCAGGTGAGTGGCACGCGAGAAGTCGCCAATGGCGAGGGAGGCCTCCACCTACCAATTATGGGATCTCCCCTAGGGGGAGATGCAAGCACGAAATATCTACTTGCAACTCCCTCAGAGGGATGCCCGAGGCTTGTTGTAGTCGGTCAACCGGTCCGACTCTTGAAGGGAGCAATTCAATGAACACCCCACTTCCCCCAGTTGTCGCTGACTACCTCGCCGGTGTCAACGCCTTTGACGTCGAAGCCATCGTCGCAACCTTCGCGCCGGACGCCTTCGTCAATGACGCTCGTCGCGAGATCAACGGCATCGACGCCATTCGACGCTGGGTTACCAAAGAGATGGTCGGCGACAACGTCACCATGGAGCCGATTGATGTCATTGACCACTACGGCGACACCATCGTGCGCTCCCGCTACGACGGCACCTACGACAAGACGAACCTGCCCGGCGAGCTGGTGATGTCGGACTACTTCAGCGTCCGCAATGGCAAAATCGTGAGCCTCACCGTCATTCGCAACCAGCCGTCCCCGTACTAGCCCGAACTCAACAATCTCAGAAAGGCATCGTCATGACGTACGAGCTTGACCCGGAGTTGGTGCCGGCAATGACCGCACTAGCGGAGAAGGCGGCGGAGGCTCCAGCCCCCGCCCGTGGTGACTGGCAAGCGATCCGTGCCGCGTCTTCCGCCGGCCTCGCATATATGGCGACACTCTCCCCGCCTTCGGAGGGCGTCACGACTGACTCATTCTCGACCGCGACGGCCGACGGTGAGAGCGAGATCGAGCTTCGCTGGTACACGAAGGCGGGCTCCACGTCGCGCGCGGCGGTCCTCTACACCCACGGCGGCGGCATGATCGGTGGCAGCGTGGACCTCTACGACGACGTTGTCTCGTGGTACGTCGCCGAGACCGGCGTGCCATTTCTGTCCGTCGAGCTACGCCTAGCGCCTGAAGCGACGAGCGCGGTCTCGATGGCCGAGGACGTGTTCTCTGGCCTGAGCTGGCTGATCGATCACGCCCTCGAGCTCGGCGTGGACCCGCGGCACATCGCGGTCATGGGCGACAGTGGGGGAGGCGGCCCGACGGCCGGCGCGGCGATTCTCGCTCGCGATCGGGGCGTCACGTTGGCCAGACAGATCCTCATCTACCCGATGTTGGACGACCGGAACACGGTCCCAGGACCGATTCCACCGGGTTTGCTCACCTGGAACTACGACAACAACTTCACCGGCTGGTACACCCTGCTCGGTGACACGATCGGGACGGAGCACGTGTCTCCCGCCTCCTCGCCGGCGAGACTCGTCGACTTCTCGGGACTCGCGCCGGCCTACGTCGAAGTTGGGGACCTCGACATCTTCCGAGACGAGAGCATCGCGTACGCCGCATCGCTCGCGAAGGCGGGAGTGCCGGTAGAGCTTCATGTTCACCCAGGCGCCCCCCACGGCTTCGAGCGGTTCGTGCCGAATTCTCAAGTTGCTCGCCGCGCGATGTGCGACCGTGCTCGCGCGGTAGCCGGCATCTAGTCACCAACCCAACCAAGAAGAGGGAGAGTGCAGCATGAGCATTCAAGCAACCAACACGTTCTTCACGAAGCCTGGCCGTGCCGGCGAGCTCATCGCCTCCCTGCAGAAGGTCCTTCCTGACACGCTAAAGCACGGGGGCTGCGAGGCAATACGGCTCTGGCGCGATCAGGACAACGACGACAAGGTGATATCGAACACGAAGTGGGCGACCCGAGGTCACTACGAGGACTATCTCGAGTGGCGGGATGATCAAGGGGACACGGGGCTCTTCCGTGAGATGCTCGTGCGAGACATGGAGGTCAACTACTACGACGAGGTGTTCGTCATTGAGCAAAGCGCGTAGTCAGATCGGCCGGCGTGGGGGGCCGAGATTCTCAGGTCGTGCCTCGACCGGGTAACCGCGAGGACGCTCAGTTCGCTTCGGTCACTTCGCGGGCATTAACGCAAGAGAAGATGCTCGAGTTGCGGCCAAAGTCGGATCTCCCTGGCAACGCGAATCTCGTGCAACTGATGGGGTCGCCTGGCGCCCCTGGTACACCTCCCGTCGGAGACTTCTAACTCTCGCAGTGAGTGGCTTCTCGGAATCTCCAGCCACTTTTGGTTGAATCCGGCCAGGGACAGAAGACGGTGCCATCACAACTTCTAGCTTCGTTCGTACTGCCCAAATCAATTAGAAATCCAGTGGATAGCCCAGCTTCGACGTTGCGCGCTTTGCCGTCAGTAAGTTCGGAGTCATTGTGGCGGTTAACCAGTCGGAAGGTGCAAAGGATGCGTCAACTGTCCCGGCGAGCAAGATCCTCAAGGAGGTCGGCCGCCACGCTGACCGGATTCGCACCATTGGTCTCGGCCTTGAGGGCGCGGGTTCGCTCACGGAATTTCGGCTTGTCCAGTACCTTCGCCACTGCATTGGCGATCGCATCCGGGGTTGGACGGTTCGTGTGGAGGTTGATTCCAACGCCCGACCAGCCAACGTGGGCGGTCACCTCCCTCTTGTCTTCGGAGGTGCCGGCAACCACCATGGGAACTCCATGGCCGATGGCGAGCTGGACAGAGCCGAAGCCGCCGTTCGAGACCATCACATCGACGTGGGGCAAGAGCGCGGAGAACGGCACGAACTTCTCGACGACGGCGTTGGAGGGCGAGACCCCTAGTACGGCAGGGTCCGCGCCACCGGTTGTCGCCACGACGAAGAGGTCGCGACCTGCGAGACCTTCCAACGCCGGGATCAGCAGGTTGTTGGGGTCCGTGGCGATGGTCCCTTGCGTAATGAGGACGACGGGCTTTCCCTCAGAGAGTCGCGGCCACCAGGCCGGCTGGTGGTCCATGAACGTCGCCGGTGCGGCCGGCAGAGGCGCGCCGACGCAGTGGACCTGGGCCGGGAGGTCGGGGCGCGGATACTCAAATCCGCGCGGGCACAGCTGCACGTGAAGGTACGGGGAGTGACCGAAGTCCAGGTCGCGAATGGGAACGGGAGGAAGGCCCAACTCAAGGCGGACCTCTCGCGCCGCCTTCGCCACTGGTGGAAAGAACGTGGCCCGGCTCATGGCACGAAGGGCTCTATTGCGCAGATGGCCCGTCCAGCCGCCCCGTGGCGGCAGCCCCATCCCGTACGGCGCGACGTCGCTGCTGGGGTAGGCCAGGCAGGTGTCACCGAGGGTTGCGTTCGGGGGCCCGCCCAATTCGTGCAACCACCCCCCGCCGTAAAAGATGGTGTGCGAGAGAAACACGTCCGCGGGCGCATCCTTGATCAACGCCACCAAAGCGGGGAGGTGGTGGCGAAGGGGTCGCACGAAGACCTCGGCAAGGTCGAACTGACCCTGCTTCATCCCCTTCAACTGAGCACGGCCGGGGAAAGCGCTGTCTAAGTTCACGTAATCCCAGTCGAGGGAGTCGGCCATCGGACACAAGGAAGCGCCGGAGTCGGCGACGACGTCGGCAAAGCGCGAGCCCGTGTACCAGCGAACAGCGTGACCGCGCTTCGAGAGTTCCCGCACCACCTCGGAAGCGGGCATGACGTGCCCCGGGCTCGGGTATGTCGCAACCAAGAAGCGCGCCATCACTGTCTCCTCCGGTTAACCATAGAGATCATCTAATGATTAGAGTACAGGTAGCATTGAAGATGTGTCAAGGGCCGCGTACCACTCCGAGCGCCGACAGGAGCAGGCCGAGGCAACCCGTCAGGCGATCCTCGACGCGGCACGCACGCTCTTTGTTGAACGGGGTTATGCGCGGACCACCATCGCCGATATCGCCTCTCTCGCACACGTGGCTGTGCCCACGGTCTACGTGAGTGTCGGACCGAAGCCTTCGATCCTTGGCGAGTTGCGGAAACAGATTCCGGTCCTTGCCGGTGTTCCGGAGAACGCGCGGGCCGCATTTGATCAAGTGAACGATCCGCGCCGCGTGATCTCTGGTTTCGTTGCGGGCGTTCGACGACTTCTTGAGACGTCGGGCGGACTGATGTATGCGATCGAATCAGCGGCCCCGTTCGAACCGGTTGCTGCCGAAGCCTGGGAGGAGGGATTGGTGTTGCATCGCGCCGTCTGCGGGGTGGCGCTTGAGAGGCTCGAAGCGCTCGGAGCGCTCTCCGGGACCTTGTCCCTTGCTCGCGCGGGTGACGTCATGAGTCTCATGACGCTGCCAGCGACGTGGCGAACCCTCGGCGCGAACTATGGCTGGACCTACGACGATGTCGAGGCGTGGATGGTCGAGTCGGTAATGGTGCTGGTAACCGATCGCCACTGACTTGGGCGCTGCGTCCACTAGACGATGGCGAGATCTCCCGCGCAAGCCAAGTTCGCACCCCCAACGGATTTCGAATCCGTGTCGTCGCCTTGAAAGGGTGGACGGCACTCGCGACGCTGAAGTTGTCGTACCTGATGAGCGTATGCGTCGGCAGAGCTTAGAGTCACTGGGCAACGCTCTGGGCGTTCCGCGGGCGCCCCACGAGCGACTCGTTTGAGCACGCTTCTAAACCCAGGGTGGTGTCTCGAACAGCAGCGACCTCCGCGTGTGTCCCCCGCAAGTCGGGGTCGGCGTTCGCGAAAGTCGATCGGCGAGTCCGTTAGCTCTGGCGGCGCGGCGACTTTCAGGGAACTTCGGACTTCAGTTCGTCTAAGAGCTCCTGCGATTGAGAGAGAGAAAGAGAGATGATGCGTTTGGCAACCTCTAGCAGATCAAAGATCATTGGGTCGTTGACTGAGTAGAGGACGGTCGTCCCCTCCTTGCGCACTTGCACGAGACCGGCCCGACGCATTACCCCGAGCTGTTGGGAGAGGTGGGACGGCTCGATTCCAATCTCCGGTATGAGCTCTCCCACCGAGCGCTCGCCGTCGCGCAACACCTCAAGAACGCGGATGCGCGCGGGGTGCCCGAGCGTCTTGAAGAACTCGGCCTTTACTTGATAGATCGGCGTCGTCACAGGTCGTTCCCCGCGTACGAAAGGTTGAAACTCTTGTTGGCGAGGGGAAAGTCTGGGACGATCGTGTCGGCGAGCGAGACGGGAAGAGCCGGCCAGTTGAGGAACGACGGGTCGACGATCTTGACCCGGCGAAGTGTCCCCGCGTCGTCGACTTCCACTCGATGCGCGAGCGATCCGCGCCACGCCTCGACGATTCCAAGGCCCGAGCCCGTTGGGGGTTGACGGCGCCCGTCCGCGTTGACGAATTCCCCCACGTCGAGACTCTCCCACTCACGAAGTATGTCGATTGACACCTCCGCCTCCTTTCGTCGAACGTTAAATCGCGACAGGACGTCGCCGCCCTCTTCACGGCTAATACGCCACGACGAAGACAACTCGGCGAAGGGGTGCGCCTCCCTCGCGTCGAGGGTCGAGCCGGACGCCCTCGCCGTCACACCGACTGTGCCGAGGTCCAGGGCGTCGTTCGCCGAAAGCACCGCCGTTCCGGTGAAGCGGTCGACCACGATTGGGTTGGACATGACAAGGCGGGTGAGCGAAGCCAGGCGTTCATCGATCTCGTCGAGCTCGGACGCCGAGGGAAGCCGTGCGACCACGGCCCCCCCGGGCACGACTCCGCCCCGTAGGAGGCGATGCCCAGTGATCTGGGCGTTTAGGCGCAGCAGCCTCTCACGAAGGTCGAGCGCCCGCGCCTGCGCGAGGCCGAAGCCGACGTCGTTGGCGAGCGCCCCGATGTCGCCCACGTGGTTGTAGAGGCGCTCGAGCTCCAGGAGAGCGGCGCGGAGGCGAGTCGCCTCGACCGGCACGGAGAGGCCCTCGGCTTCCTCGACGGCTAGGCAGTACGCCAGCGAATGACCAACAGCGGTGTCGCCGGACACGCGCTCGGCGATGGCCAATCCCTGGGCAACGGTCTTGCCCTCGAGGAGACGCTCGATCCCCTTGTGCACGAACCAGAGCCTCGCCTTCATGCGAAGGATCGTCTCGCCGATCACGAAGAATCGGAAGTGTCCTGGCTCGATCAATCCGGCGTGCACGGGGCCCACGGGGATCTCGTAGACACCGTTGCCCTCGACGGGAACGAACGGGTAAGGCGCCGCGTCGTCAAGCAACGAAGGCGGATCCCCCGAGCCTCGACGCATGGCGCGCCAGCCCTCGGGCCAGTGCTGGTGGAGCACCAGGCGTCGCGGCTGTGGGTGCCCGATCGGCTCGATTCCGAAGAGGTCGCGCATTTCGCGCTCGAAGCGGCTCGCCGGGAAGGACAGGGCCGCAAGGGAGGGAAGCTCGGGCTTTCGTGGACTGAGGCGGACGCAGACCTCAACGCGCTCGACGGGCGGCCCCTTGGTGACGTCGTAAACGACCCGAAGCTGGTCGCCGTCGTCGTGCGCCGCGACCAGGGCTAGGCGGAATCCGCGCCGGAGGAGCTCGTCCGCCTGGGCGACGAGGCCCGGCGCGGACACGTCGACGAAGGATCGCGCCGTCATCGGGCCACCACGTGCGCCGCCGCGTGCAGGAGGTCGGCGAGCGGCCAGGCGGCCACGCCGAAGACGACACACGCCATGAGGCCGGCCACGAGCGGAGCGGTGACTGACCGCGGAGTCGACGCCGAGGTCGCCTCCCCGGTGACCACTCCGGCTCCCGCCGCGTGAGCCGGGGAGTTGGCCCGACCCGCACCCTCGCCGAGCAGCAAGTGACGGGCGTGCGTGGCGACTGCCGCGAATATCACCACCATCAAGGCGAGCGACGCCGCGGCGGCCCAGCCGAGTCCCGAGGCGAGCTCGCCGCGAAGCATCGTCAACTCGCTCGTGAACAGGCTGAAGGGGGGGAGGCCCAGGAGCGCGATGAGCCCAAAAGAGAAGAGCGCCCCGAGCGCCGGACGTCGCGCGATGAGGCCGGAGATCGACGCCATGTCGCTGGTCTCTTCGACGAGCAGGATCTCTCCGGACGTCAGGAACAACACGCCCTTGGCGAGTCCGTGACCAAGGATGTGGAGCAGGACACCAGCGATCGCGAGGGGCCCGCCCGCCGCCGTGCCCAGCGCGATGAGTCCCATGTGCTCGATGCTGTGATAGGCGAGCATCCGCTTGTAGTCGCGCTGGGTCAAGAGCAGCGCCGCGGCGAGGCCCAGGGAGAGCAGCGCCACGACGACGAACATCGCGCGGGGGTAGGCGGTCCCAATCGCCACGTCGGCGATTGCCTTGAAGCGCAAGAGCGCGTAGAAGGCCACGGCGATGAGCACGCCCGACATCAGCGCCGACACCGGGGCGGGGGCCTGGCTGTGGGCGTCGGGCAGCCAGCTGTGCATCGGCACCAGTCCGACCTTCGCCCCGTAGCCAAAGACGAGGAGGCTGAACGCCAGGCGCATCACCCCGGGATTGAGTGAGCTCGCGTGCGCGGTCAGCCACGTCCACGTGAGGGCGTTGAGCGAGTGGCCGCCGGCGTGGACGGCGGCCAGGTAGACGACGACCGTGCCGAGGAACGCCACGGCCACGCCCACCGAGCAGATGACCACGTACTTCCACGACGCCTCGAGCGAGCCGCGAGTGCGGCGGTGGCCCACGAGGAACGTCGTCGTGATCGTCGTCGCCTCGACCGCAACCCAGAGCACGCCGATGTTGGCGGCGAGCACCGCGAGCAGCATCGTCCCGACGAAGAGCTGGACGAGCACGCAGTACGCCGCCGCGTGGCGCGGTGAGCATCTCTGCCGTGACATCTCCCCGTCGAGGTAGCGCACGCCGTACGTGGCCGCGAGCAGAGATATTGAACCGATGACCACGACCATGAATGCGCTGAGCGAGTCGACCCTGAGCAGGCCGCTCAGCCCCGACGCCGGGGCGTGGTGGAGTGAGCGCGTGGCGAGCCAGCAACCGGCGACGAGCACGCCAGCGTCGGTCCCGACACCGAGCCAGGGCAGCGCTGGCCTCCAGCCGGTCAACGCCGCGAGCCCGGTCAGTGCCACCGGACCCATCACCAGGAGGACGAGTAACGCGGACATCAGTCCCGCAGCTCCGTGAGGGCGTCCAGGTCGAGACCGCCGAGCTGGGTCTGCATGCGGGTCGCGAGCACGCGCAGGACAACCACGATCAGGAGCACGTCGAGGGACACCCCAAGTTCGATGAGGAGGGGCACGCCGGCCGTCACGAGGAACGCCACCAACCCGATCCCATTGTCCACGAGGAGCAGACCGGCGATCTGTGAGGCGGCCATTCGTCGCGCGACGAGCACGAAGAAGCCGACGAGCACTGTCGCCACGCCGAACGGGACGAGAGGTCCCGCGGGCGCTGACACCAGCGTCACGAGCGGACGCGTCGTCGCGAAGGCTAGGAACGTGAGAGCCGTGGACGCCACGAGGGACGCGGAGAAATTGACGACCGGCGACGTCTCTTGGAGCGCAGGGTCGAGTCGTAGGACTCGACGAAGGAGCTCGGGGATGACAATCGCCTTTGAGACAAGGACCAGAGCACCGGTCCCAACGAGGAGGGCGTCGTGGCGGCGCACGCCCAGGATCACCGCGACGCCCGCCAGGGCCAATCCCTGTAGCGCCAGCGTGCGCACGATTCCCCGAAGGGACCGCTGCCACAGGATCGTGACCGCGCACAAGAGCACGGCGCCCGCCCCGAGATCGAGCCACGATGCGCTCACGGGATCACCAACGCGCTGAGGACCGCGAACACCGCGAGGGCGAACGCGCCCGCGAGGAGCTCGGGAACTCGAAAGAGGCGAAGCTTCGCGACCGCGACCTCGCTCACGGCAATGGCGATACCGAAGAACGTGACCTTGCCAGCGAGGGCGACGACGCCGAGGCCGAGACCGGACAGCCCCGTGCCCGTGGCGATGCCCCACGGGACGAAGAGAGTGGCGAGCAGGGAAAGCAGGGCCACGAGCCGCACGCCCTCGCCGAGGATGACGGTCGCAAGATCAGGTCCCGAGTACTCGAGGATCATCGCTTCGTGCACCATCGTTAGCTCGAGGTGGGTGCTCGGGTTGTCAACCGGCAGCCGCCCGCTCTCCGCGAGGACAACGATGACGAACGCGGCGAAGGCGAGGACGCGCTGGGGTGTGGCCAGCCACGCCGGATGGTGAAGAGATCCGACCACGACGAGGGACAGATTGGACGTGTGAACTGGGGCGGCGAGCGCGAGGACTGCGACAAGCAGCGCGGGCTCGGCGAGCGCGCCGATCGTCATCGCTCGGCTCGCTCCCATGCCGCCGAACGCCGTTCCGGTGTCGAGGCCGGCGAGGGCGAGAATCACCGAACCGAGGAGGAGGAGAAGTACCACGACGAAGAGATCCGATGTCGTCGCGAGTGCTTGGTGGGTGCTGACCAGTGGTGAGACGGCAACCACCACGAGTCCGCTGGCGAGCAGCACGACCGGGGCGAGGCCGAACACCACGCTCGCCTGTTCGGGACGGAGGCGCTCCTTGCGGGCGAGCTTTCGGATGTCCTTCCAGGGCTGACGGATGGGAGGGCCAACCCGCCCTTCGAGTCGGCAACGGACCTTGCGCATTACGCCGAGGAGGAGCGGCGCTCCGAGCACGGCGCCGACGACTTGGATCGCGCTGGCCAGTAGTGGTGAGCCC
>JBOGFU010000112.1:0-2103 GCA_050743545.1 Acidimicrobiales bacterium
GTGCTCGGGCGCACCCAGCTGCGCCGCGACTAGAGCGTCAGCAGGTCCCTCGCGCCGGTGTCGGACGAGGGGTGGCGCAGCTTGCTCATCGCGCGCGCCTCGATCTGGCGGATCCGCTCGCGGGTCAGGTTCATCTCGGCGCCGACGTCCTCCAAGGTGCGGATCTCTCCCGCGCCGTCGAGGCCGAAGCGCATGCGCAGGATCTTCTGCTCGCGCTCGTCGAGGGGCTGGAGGAGCTTCTCGATCGCCGCAGGCATCATCTTGACCGCGGCGACGTCAAAGGGCGACTCGGCCGAGCGGTCCTCGACCACGTCGCCGAGCTCGGCGTCGCCGTCCTCGCGCAGCGGCTCGGACAGCGAGATCGGCTCGGAGCGGAAGCGCAGGGCCTCGATGAGCTTGTCCTCGGGCATCTCGCACTCCTCGCAGAGCTCCTTGATCGTCGGCGGCCGGCCGAACTTGAGCTCGAGGCGAGACTGGGCCTTCTGCACGCGCGCCAGGGTGTCCCCGGCGTGCACCGGGAGGCGGATCGTGCGCCCGGTGTTGGCGATGCCGCGGGTGATCGCCTGGCGGATCCACCACGTCGCGTAGGTGGAGAACTTGAAGCCCTTGCGCCAGTCGAACTTCTCGACGGCGTGCATCAGGCCCAGGTTGCCCTCCTGGATGAGGTCGAGCAGCGGGAGCCCGGAGGCCTGGTACTTCTTCGCGATCGAGACCACCAGGCGCAGGTTGGACTGGACGAAGTCGCGCTCGGCGACGTCGCCACGGTGGGTGGCGCGCTTGAGCGCCGCCTTGCGCGACGGGGTCAGCTTGACCTTCTTATCGGTCTCCGCGGCGTCGAGCTCGCCCCGAGCGTCGCGGCCCTCTTCAATGGCCTGGGCCAGGCGGACATCGTCGTCCTTGGTCAGCAGGGTGTACTGGCCAATGTCGGACAGGTAGAGGCGAACCAGGTCCTCGTCGTCGCGGTCTACCCGATCCTTGGCCATGGCTCTCCTTCGTGGGGGCGCGCGCCGTCGGGTCGGTTCCCTGGATCCGACACGACTCTCCCGCCACTCCTAGTTATACGGGGGGGGGCAACCGAACGATCAGGCGAGGCTCTCGGCGAAGCCCGCGGCGTCCATCTCGTCGGTCAGCTCGCGCGCGCTCGTGCGCCACTGGCCGGCGTCGCCGAGGAGTCCCGCGAGGTCGCGAATGGCCACGATCTCGCCCACGACCAGGTCGGACGCTCGGTCAAGCAGCTCGCGGTCGTCACCCTCGACGCGCGCGCGGGCGTCGCGCAGGAAGACAAGAAGGCGCGGTGCGACGACGACCGCGAGCGCGTAGAGCGCGAACGCGCCGGTCGCGTCGTCGCCGACGGCGCGCGCGAGCACGCGCTCGACCAGGGGGTCGGGCTGGAGGTCTCGGCCGAGGCGCTCGCGCACCGCCAGCGCGACCGCGCCGAAGCCGCGCGCGAGCTCGTGGGCGCGCACGACCGCGGCGTCGTTGGTGAGCAGCGGCGCGGCGGCGCCCAGCACCCGGTAGGGCGCCAGGCAGATCGCCCCCAGCCGCTCCACCACGTCGTCGCTCACGGGTCGACCGAGAAGGCGTTGGTGATCGGCATCCGCCGGTCGCGACCGAAGGCCTTTCGTGAGATCCGCACCCCCGGGGCCATCTGGCGGCGCTTGTACTCACTCGCGTCGACCAGGCGTGCGACGCGACGCACGAGCGCCTCGTTGTGGCCCGCGGCGATGAGCTCGTCGGCGGTGGCGTCGCCCTCGACGTAGAGCTCGAGCAGGGGGTCGAGCTGGTCGTAGGGCGGCAGCGACTGGTCGTCGCGCTGGTCGGGTCGAAGCTCGGCCGAGGGAGGCTTGTCGAGCACCGACGCGGGGATCGGCTCCTCGTCGCCGTCGTCGCGCGCGCGCTCGTTGCGATAGCGACAGAGCTCGTAGACCAGGGTCTTGGGCACGTCCTTGATCACCGCGAAGCCTCCGGCTGTGTCCCCGTAGAGGGTCGAGTAGCCGGTCGCCAGCTCGGACTTGTTGCCCGTCGTGAGCACGATCGACCCGGTTGCGTTGGAGACCGCCATGAGCAGGACCCCGCGGATCCGGCTCTGGAGGTTCTCGTCGG
>JBOGFU010000113.1:0-4504 GCA_050743545.1 Acidimicrobiales bacterium
GCGTGAGGGTGCCCGGGCTCGCCCGCTACGCGCTCGCGCGCCCGACGCGCGTCGGCGTGATCGCCCGCGCGGCGTGGCGGATGCGTCGCGACGGCTGGTGGCGCCGCGCGCCGTTTCTGCCCACTCCGGGCGACGCGTACCTCAAGTTCCGTGTTACGACCGCGTACGGCGCGACCGCGCAGCCCTCGCCGCGCGACGTCGTCGACGCGGCGCGCTGGGCGCTGGCCCAACGGACCGGGCGTTAGGTTCGCGGCCGTGGGACGGGTCCTCCTGCTCAACGCGACCTTCGAGCCCCTGCAGTTGGTGAGTGAGCGCCGCGCGGTCGTGCTCATGCTCGCCGGGCGCGCCGAGCCCATCGCGACGCCCGAGCACCCCGCGGTCTGTCGCAGCGCGACGATCGTCGTGGCCATCCCCGCGATCGTGCGCCTCCACGACATGGTCAAGCTGCCCACGCGCGTTCGCACCCCACCCCTGACTCGTCGCTCTCTGCTGCTGCGCGACAGCTACCGCTGCGCCTACTGCCTGGAGCACGCGGACACGGTCGATCACGTCGTGCCGCGCAGCCGCGGAGGAACGCACGATTGGACCAACGTCGTCGCGGCCTGTCGTCGCCACAACATGCAAAAGGGCGACCGACTCATCGAGGAGCTTGGCTGGCGCCTTCACTTTGAGCCGCGCGTGCCGGACGGCCCGTGGTGGCGCTGGCGCCACGTCCCGGACCCCCACCCGCTGTGGGCGCCGTTCCTGCCCCGGGCCTCGTGAGTCGCGGGATCGACCTGCTCGACTACGACGCGATCCGTGGCACCGAGCGCGCGACGATGTTCGTGCTGGAGACCGCCTCGCCCGTGGTCGTGGTGGGCAGCGCCCAGCGAACGGACCTCATCGACCCGGACCGCGAGCCCGCGTGGCGCCGGCGGCGGCGCCGCGGTGGTGGTGGCGTGGTGCTGTTGCAGCCCGGCGACCTCTGGGTTGACTGGTGGATTCCCACCGACGACGCGCGGTGGCGGCCCGACGCGACTAGGGCCGCCACGCTCGCGGGGTCGTGGTGGGCCGACGCCCTCCGCGAGCGCGTGGACGGCGAGGTCACCGTTCACGACGGCCCCCTCGTGACCAACGGCGACATGCGCGACGTCTGCTTTGCCGGGGTCGGCCCGGGGGAGGTCCTGGTCGACGGTCGAAAGGCGGTCGGGCTCACCCAGTGGCGCGTGCGCGAGGGGACCCTGGTCTCCACCCTCTTGCCCGTCGCACCCACGGTCGCCCTCGTGGGTCTCTTGGCGTCGCCCCCGACGGGGCTCGCGGACGCGCTCAATCACGCGACGCGCGCCAGCCTCGGGCTCGACGACCCCGCCACGGTCCTCGAGTCACTCGAACGACTCTCCGGGCCGATCGAACGCTCCACCCTCGCCTTCGCCTAGCCGCCCTCACCGCTCCGACAATTCCGACGCTACGGGAGAGAAACGCCCAGATTTTGGCGACGGGTGGTTCTAAAGGGTGTATTGTGGCGCGAAGTGGGGGAGAGTGGAGACTCCCGCGGAGGGATTGCGATGCACGGGTTCGTCGGACAGTTTCAGCACTCGCTGGACGTCAAGGGTCGACTGATCCTGCCCGCGCGCTTTCGCTCCGAGTTCGAGCGCGGCGGCCACCTGAGCCCGAACACCGAAGGCTGCATCGCCGTGTGGACCCCCAGCGAGTTCGCTCGCCAGGCCCAGGAGCGCCTGGAGGCCAGTCGCGCAGGATCGTCGCTCGACCGCCAGCGCGCGCGCTACTGGGCGGCCAACTCCTCGGACGTGGAGTTCGACAAGCAGGGTCGCTTCGCGTTGCCGCCGGCGATCCGCGAGTACGGCCACCTCGACGGCGACGTCTTGGTCGTGGGCGCGCTCGACCACGTCGAGCTGTGGAACCCCGGCGTGTACGACGCCCAGGTCAACCCGGCCGAGGAGGTCTTTAGACGGGGCATCACCGAGTGAGGGGAGTGACTCAGCAGTACCGGCCGCGGACCATGCGCAGCCTGTCAATCGTCAAGACGGGACGGGAAACCTCCTCCGCCCTCTCGCCCGTCTTGACGATTGAGAGGCTGCAGATGGCCCAGGACGACTACCACCTACCCGCGCTCGAGCGCGAGATCGTCGAGCGATTCGCCGACCTCGCCCCCGGCGTCGTCATCGACGCAACCGTCGGCGGCGGCGGCCACGCCGCCGCGATTATTGAGTCGGCCCCCCAGCTGCGCGTGCTCGGCGTCGACCGCGACCCGGAGGCACGCGCCGCGGCGCGCTCGCGCCTGGGCGCGGACGGCGCGCGCGCGCTCATCGTCGAGGGCGCCTTCGGTGACCTCGACGCCGTCGTGTCCGACGCGGGCGAGTGGATTGGCTCGGACGCGGTGGTCGGCGTGCTGATGGACCTCGGGGTCTCGTCACACCAACTCAACGAGCCGGCGCGCGGCTTCTCCTTTCGCGTGGACGCGCCCCTGGACATGCGCATGGACCCGACTCGCGGTGAGACCGCGGCCGACTACCTGGCGCGGGTCGACCAGCACGAGCTCGCGAGGACGCTGCGTGCCCACGGCGAGTCCCGCTTCGCGGGGGCGATAGCCCGCGCGATCACCTCGGCGCGGCCGACCACGACCTTCGAGCTCGTCGAGGCCGTCGAGCGCGCGGTCCCGCCGGCGGCGCGGCGTCGGGGCCACGTGGCTACTCGGGTCTTTCAGGCCGTGCGCGTCGAGGTCAACGACGAGGTTGGCGAGCTCGAGCGTGGGCTCGCCGCGGCGCTGGCCATCGTCGCCGTCGGCGGCGTGGTCGCGGTGATCTCGTACCACTCGGGAGAGGACCGCGCGGTCAAGGCGGTCTTTCACGACGCCGCGACCGGCGGGTGCACGTGCCCGAGCGACCTGGGGTGCGTGTGCGGGGCGGTCAAGCGCTTTCGCGTCTGGCACAACTCCGCGGTCATGGCCGGGGCCACCGAGGTGGCTCGCAACCCTCGCGCGCGCTCGGCGCGCCTTCGAGTGGTGTGGAAGGTCGAGGCGTGAGCGTCGTCACGCTGCCGCGCCGCGTCGACGAGCGCCCGGCTCGACCCTCGGTGCGCGCCCATCACCGCGCCGCCGCGCCCCGCCGCCACGCCGTGCGCGCCCGATGGATGGGGGCCACGGCCCCGCGACGGGCGGCGGCGCTGGTGGGGGTGGCCCTCGCGGTGTCAATCGCGGGATCGATGATCGTCGCCAATCGACAGGTTGAGATACACCAGCTCCAAAGTCGGTTGCTCCAACTTCAGTCCACGTACGCCGAGCAGGTCGGGACGCTGACCAACGACGCGTCCCCTGGCCAGATCGCCGAGCGCGCCGGGGTCTTGCACCTCGTCGACCCCACGTCGGTGACCCAGGTCCCGTCTACGTCCCTTGATGCGCCCCTGCCGCTTCCGAAGTTCTTTGGTTCAGCACCGGTCACATCAAGGACTCAGCGGTGACGACCCACTACTCACCGACCCACCACCGACTCCAGACCCGCGAGCGAGCGCCACGCCCGCGCTCACACTCCACTCGCCGGCTCCGTCTCGTGCGCGCGGGCTTCGCCGGCCTCTTCGCCCTGCTCGCCGTGCGCCTGGTCTTCCTTCAGGTGGTGGACCACGCGCGCTACGCCGCGCTGTCGGTGGGCCAGGTTCGCGAGGACCTCACGACGACCGCGCTGCGCGCGGGGATCTACGACCGCTACGGGCAGATACTCGCGGTGTCGCGACCGACGTCGCTCGTGCTCGCGGACGACTTTCAGATCTCGAACCCCGCGTCAGAGGCGCGCGCGATGTCGCCCCTCGTGGGGGTGGCCGTGCCCAAGCTCACGGCGCTGCTCTCGGAGCACAACGGCTACGTGGTCGTCAACAACGCCTTGAACCTCAGCGCGGGTCGACGGGTCTCGTCGCTGGAGTTCCCGGGGATCGTCGTGCAGAGCTCGTCGGTGCGCACCTACCCCAACGGCCCCATCGCGACGTCGCTGCTGGGCGGCACCAACGCTCAGGGCGCGGGGTCGGCGGGGCTCGAGTACGAGTACCAGTCGATGCTCGCCGGGCACACGGGGATCACCCGCGCCTTCGTCTCGAGCGGCGGGGTGGTCCTGCCGAGCTCGCACACCTCGGTGATCAAGCGCGCCCAGCCGGGGGTGGGGCTGGAGTTGACCCTCGACACGTCCCTGCAGTTCGTGACCGAGCGCGCGCTGGCCCACCAACTCGCCGCGGCCGACGGGGTTACCGGAACGGCCATTGTCATGGACGTCAAGACCGGAGAGATCCTGGCCGACGCGTCGCTGGTCAACACCCACGCCAACGCCGGGGTGCTCGGACCGATTCCCGGGTGGGGCAAGTCGGTCGGCGTGTCGGGGGTCGACCAGACGATCAACAACCTCGCCTTCTCCCAGGCCTACGAGCCCGGCTCCGTGTTTAAGGTCGTGACGTTCTCCGCGGCCCTCCAGGCCGGCGTCATCAAGCCGACGAGCGTGTTCGCGGTGCCCAACGCCGTGACCGT